>JBEBBB010000132.1:0-7343 GCA_041158605.1 Pseudomonadota bacterium | reverse complement strand
ACCTGCCCGCCGGCCTGATCGGCCAGGTGCAAGGGGCCGACATCGCTGTGGGTGTGCAGTTGATCCGCCACCCGGCCATCGCCGCAGGGGCGTTCACTGGCTCCACACGCGGTGGTGCCGCCTTGCAAGCCGAGGCGAACAACCGCCCCCGCCCCATCCCGTTTTACGGTGAACTGGGCTCTATCAACCCAGTCGTCGCTTTGCCCGGCATTTTGGCCACCCAGGGCGCGTCCTTGGCCACCACCCTGGCGGGCTCCATTGCTTTGGGTTGTGGACAGTTTTGTACCAACCCGGGTTTGATCGTGTTGCTCCAAGACCCCGCCAGCGACGCATTCTTGGCGCAGTTGCGCGAAGCCCTGGCCACCCAAAAACCCCACGCCATGCTGACCGGCGGTATGCGCAAGGCCCTGACCAGTGGCACAGCCCATTGGGCGGCCGCAGGTGCCGAGATCCTGGTGGCTGGCCCCGGTGAAGCCCACGAACCCACCCCGACGCTGGCTGTCGTGGACGCCGCGCGTTTTGTGCAAAACCCCGCGCTCCAAGAAGAGGTGTTTGGCCCGGCCAGCTTGGTGGTGCGAGCCGCCAACCTGGAAGAGGTTGGGCAGGTGTTGGCTGCGGTGGGCGGCAGCCTGACCGTGACCCTCTGGGGCGCCGAAGAGGACACCCCCGCCAACCGCACCCTGGTGCGCCAAGCCATGGCCATCGCGGGCCGGGTGTTGTTCACCGGTGTGCCCACCGGCGTGGCGGTGACCGCCGCCCAGCAACACGGTGGCCCTTGGCCGTCGTCCACCCAAGCCCAAACCACCTCGGTGGGCGACGCGGCCCTGCAACGCTTCCTGCGCCCCGTGGCCCTGCAAGACGCCCCCGCGTGGCTGGGTGCGCGGCAGGGGCAGCCTTGCTGACACCCAGCCCAACACCCGTGTCCCATTTGCAACGGCCACGGGTGGTCTGGGGCCTGGCCACTTTGTGTTGCGCCCTCTGGGGCAGCGCCTACCCCGCGATCAAAAACGGCTACCTGCTGTTTCAGATCGAGCGGGGTGATGTGGCGTCCCAGCTGGTTTTTGCAGGCTACCGCTTTTTGTTTGCAGGCCTGCTCCTGTTGGCCCTGGCCGCGTTGTGGGGGCGGCCCTTGCTGGCGCGCTCAACCCGGCAATGGGGGCAGTTGTTGGGCCTGGGGTTGACCCAGACCACGGTGCAGTACGTGTTTTTTTACATAGGCCTGGCCCACGTCACAGGGGTCAAAGGTGCCATCCTCAACGCCACAGGTACGTTTTTCAGCGTGTTGCTGGCCCACTGGGTTTATCAAAACGACCGACTCACCCGGCGCAAGGCCTGGGGTTGTCTGGTTGGTTTTGTGGGGGTGATGGTGGTGAACCTGGGCGGTGGGGGCCAATTTGACTTCAGCTGGACGCTGTTGGGTGAGGGGTTCATCGTATTGGCAGCGTTCGTGTTGTCGGCGGCCACCATTTATGGCAAGCAGGTGTCGCAGGGCATGGATGCCACGGTCATGACCGGGCACCAACTGGCCATCGGCGGCGGCGCGTTGCTGCTGCTGGGTTACGCCAATGGCGGCATGCTGCAAGGTTACAACTGGGCCAACACCACCCTGCTGACCTACATGGTGGTGTTGTCTGCGGCGGCTTTTGCCCTTTGGGCCAGTTTGCTCAAACACAACCCGGTGGGCGCGGTATCGGCCTATGTGTTTTTGATACCGGTGTTTGGCGCCGTGTTATCAGCCCTGTTTTTGGGTGAGTCCATACTCAACTGGCACAACGCCTTTGCCCTGGTGATGGTGTGTGTGGGGATTTGGCTGGTCACGGTGGCGCCTGCCACACAAGCGACACCGGGCTGAGGTTTTCCCTCTCGACAGGGGTGTTCAAGCTCCCATAATGGGGGCACAACCACCAACCCGCAGAGAGAGACACCATGAAAGCCACCCTGCTGCTCGCACCAGCCCTGGCCTTGGCCGCCACCACCACGCCGGCCCTGGCGCAAAACAAAGAAATCAACATGATCTGCTCGGCCCAAGCGGCCTGGTGCAGCATGATCGCGGTCACCTTCGAAAAAAGCCAAGGCATCAAGGTCAACATGAGCCTCAAGGGCTCGGGTGAGGCCATCGCCCAGATCCTGGCCGAACGCGCCAACCCCAAAACCGACGTGTGGTTCGGCGGCACCGGCGACCCCCACCTCCAGGCAGCCGAACAAAACCTCAGCCTCGAATACAAGTCGCCCAGCCTGCCCCAGCTGCACGACTGGGCGCAAAAACAAGCAGCCCAATCTGGTTACAAAACGGTGGGCATTTACTCGGGCCCGCTGGGCTTTGGCTACAACAGCGAACTGGTCAAGAAGAAAAACATTCCCGTCCCCACCACCTGGAACGACCTGCTCAAACCGGTCTACAAGGGCGAAATCCAATCCGCCAACCTGGCGTCCAGCGGCACGGCCTACACCATGATCGCCACCCTGGTGCAGCTCATGGGCGAAGACCAGGCCTTTGATTACCTGAAAAAACTCCACGGCAACATCGCCACCTACACCCGTTCGGGCACAGGCCCCATCAAGGCCGTGGCCCGTGGCGAAGCCACCATCTCGATCAGCTTCGTGCACGATGGCCCTGGTGAAAAGGCGCAAGGTTTCCCGCTGGAAACGGTCACCCCCACCGACGGCACTGGCGCTGAGATCGGGTCCATGTCCATCATCAAGGGGGCCCGCAACCTGGACGCCGCCAAGGCGTTTTACGAGTGGGCCCTGACCCCCTCGGCCCAGGCCTTGGGCGCCGCCACCATGCAGTTCCAGCTGCCCTCGAACAAAGCCACCAAGGTGGACCCCCGGGTGCCCGATTTCCGCAAGATCAAAATGATCAACTACGACTACGCCAAATACGGCCAGACCGCCGAGCGCCGCCGCCTGATCCAGCGCTGGGAGCGCGAGGTCAACAACCAAGCCCGCTGAAACGGACACCGGTTTGACGCGCGCCATCGCCCTGCGCTCCAACCGCGCGCTGGCCTGGTGGCTGGCGGCCGGCGTGTTGGCCTATCCCTTGCTGCCCTGGTATTTTCTGCAAGACACAGGCTTCTGGAGCGCCCTGACCACCGTCTGGCAAACGGGCAACAACGCCAACGGCCTGGTACACGCCACGGCCATGGGGCGGCCCTGGTTGTTCACCGGCTTGGCCGGCCTGTTGCTGGCAGCGGCCAGCCTGTGGATGCCGCCCGACCGGCGCCAGGGTGCGCTGCTGCTGTTGGCGGGCCTGTTGGGCCTGGGCGGGCTGTTGGGCAGCGGGTTCGCCATCGGCGCCCAGGGGTGGGCGTTCGAGAGCCTGGCCACCTGGTGGGGCCCGCTGGCCACCGGCCAGTACGGCATGGGGTGGGGCGCCTGGGTCGCCTTGACCAGCCTGGTGGTGGTACTGGGCGCCGCTGCCGCACGCCTGGGCGCGTTCAAATCCGACCTCTTTGTGGCCGCCAGCGTCATGGCCTGCGTGGCCTTGTTGCTGCTGTTTGTGGTGTACCCGGTCGTACGCTCCTTGGTGTCGGGCTTCTTCGACGACCTGGGGGTGTTCCAGCCCCACGCCCTGATCGACCGCATCGCCACCGAACGCATTTGGGGGCTGGGCTGCGTGACCGACACCCGCCGTTGTGGTGTGGCCTGGAACACGCTGTACCTGGCCTTGCTGACCGCCGGGGGCACCACTGTGCTGGGCACCTTGATGGCCCTGTGGGCCGAGCGCGGCGGCACCCGTTTCAACAAACCCTTGAACGCCTTGGCCATGCTGCCCATCATCACCCCCCCGTTTGTGGTGGGGTTGGGCCTGATCCTGGTGTTCGGACGGGCGGGCCTGTACAACCAGTTCATGGAATGGGCTTTTGGCATCCCCCCATCGCGTTGGTTTTATGGGGTTTTTGGGGTCTGGCTGGCCCAGATGTTCGCCTTCACCCCCATCGCCTTCATGATCATGCGGGGGGTGGTGCAGGGCGTCAGCCCCGCCCTGGAAGAGGCCTCACAAACCCTGCGCGCCAGCCGGTGGCTCACCTTCAAAACCGTGACCCTGCCCTTGATCAAACCGGGCCTGGCCAACGCCTTTTTGGTGGGCTTCATCGAAAGCATGGCCGATTTCGGCAACCCCATCATCCTGGGCGGCCAGTACGCGGTGTTGTCCACCGAGGTGTTTTTTGCCATCGTGGGGGCCGCCATCGACCCTGGCATGGCCGCGGCTTTGGCCCTGGTCTTGACCGCTTTTGCGCTGGGCGTGTTCTTTTTGCAGCGGGCGGTGCTGGGGCGGTCCCAGTTCACCACCGTCACCGGCAAAGGCGACGCCAGCCTGCCCATGCCCTTGCCCCGTGGGGTGCGGTGGTTGGCCATGGGTGTGGCCGGCCCCTGGTTGCTGTTCACCGTGGCCCTGTACCTGTTCGCGTTTGCAGGGGGTTTTGTGCAAACCTGGGGGCGCGACTACACCCTGACCCTGGCGCACTTCCGCACCGCTTTTGATGTGCAGTGGGGCGAACACGGCCTGGTGTTGGCCGGCACGTCCTGGAACTCGCTCTTCACCACCACCACCCTGGCCGCGCTGGCGGCCCCCGTGTGCGCCGCTTTGGGCCTGCTCATCGCGTGGCTGCTGGCCCGGACCGAGTTCCGGGGCAAGGCCGCCTTTGAGTTTTCCGCGCTGCTCACCTTTGCCATCCCGGGCACCGTGTTGGGCGTGAGTTACATCCTCGCCTTCAACGTGCCACCGTTTGAGCTGACGGGCACCGGCCTGGTCATCGTGTTGTGTTTTGTGTTCCGCAACCTGCCCGTGGGCGTGCGGGCCGGCACCGCCGCGTTCAAGCAGCTCGACCGCTCCCTGGACGAGGCCTCCATGATGCTGCGGGCCAGTACACCCACCACTTTGCGCCGTGTGGTGTTGCCCCTGCTCAAACCCGCGTTGACCGCCGCCCTGGTGTATGGTTTTGTGCGCTCCATGACCACGGTGTCCGCCGTGATCTTCCTGGTGTCGGCCAAGTACGAGCTGGCCACCACCTACATCATTGGCCGCGTGGGCAACGGCGACTATGGCGTCGCGCTGGCCTACTGCACCGTGTTGATCGCGTTCATGTCCGTGGTCACTTGGCTCTTGCAACGCCTGGTGGGCGAACGCCAATTGGGCCGCCGTGCCGCCCCCCACTGAACACCGATCCGGAGTTTTCCCCATGATCACCCCCAACGGCATCGAGTTCCGCCAGGTCACCAAGCGGTACGGCAACAGCAGCAGCCCCCTGGTGGTGCGCGGCATCGACTTCACCGTGCCCAAAGGCACGCTCACCACTATCCTGGGCCCTTCGGGTTGCGGCAAAACCACCACCTTGCGCATGATTGCCGGGCTGGAAAACCCCAGCAGCGGTCAGGTGCTGATCAACGGCCAAGACGTGACCACACTGGGCCCGGCCGATCGCAACGTCAGCATGGTGTTCCAGAACTACGCCCTGTTCCCCCACATGACCGTGGCCCAAAACGTGGCCTACGGTTTGGTGGCCAGCCGGGTGCCCTCCGACCAGGTTCAACAGCGCGCGCGCACCGCGCTGGACACGGTGGGCTTGTCGGGGCTGGACCAGCGCTACCCCAGCGAGTTGTCGGGCGGGCAACAGCAGCGCGTGGCCCTGGCCCGCGCCCTGGTGATCGAACCCGCGGTGCTGCTGTTCGACGAGCCTCTGTCCAACCTCGACGCCCGCCTGCGCCGCAGCATGCGCGAGGAAATCCGGGGCCTGCAACAGCGGCTGGGGTTGACCGTGGCCTATGTCACCCACGACCAAAGCGAAGCCCTGGCGGTCAGCGACCAGATCATCGTCATGGACGCCGGCGGTATCGCACAAGCGGGGTCGCCCCAAGACCTGTACGAACTGCCCCAGAGCACCTTTGTGGCCGGCTTCATGGGCGAGGCCATGTTGTTCGACGGGGTGTCCTTGCCCGGTGGCGACGTGCAGGTGGGCCCCATCACACTTACCCCGCGGCACCCCACCGCGCCGGGCGCTGTCAAGGTGGCCATACGCCCCGAGGCGTGGCGTATCCGGGGCATGGGGGCCAACACCTTGCAAGGCACCCTGACCAAACAGGCCTACCTGGGCAGCCACCAAGAGCTCACCGTTGACACCGCCCTGGGGCCGATTTTTGTCACCAGCCCCGATGTGCACCACCCCTGGCAAACTGGCCAAACGATCGCCCTGGGCCTTGAGGGCCAAGGCGTGTCGGTGGTGGGCGTGTAACCCTTCTGCAACCCCCATACACATG
The DNA here is from genome assembly GCA_041158605.1 of Pseudomonadota bacterium. GTDB lineage: Bacteria > Pseudomonadota > Gammaproteobacteria > Burkholderiales > Burkholderiaceae_C > JBEBBB01. The sequence continues at coordinate 1,085 of JBEBBB010000132.1, read as the reverse complement.
ATCGAACGCGTTGTTTTTGACCTGGGTGGCGTGGTGTTCCAATGGCAACCCTTGGCCATTTTGCAAACCCTGCTGCCCGACCGCATCCGCAACGAGGCCGACGCCCGCTTCTGGGCGGGCGAGATCTTCCAGACCTTCCACCCGGGCAGCGATTGGTCCCTGTTCGACCTGGGCCAGATCGAGCCCCAGGACCTGGCCGAGCGCATCGCCGCGCGCACGGGCTTGAGCACCACAGAGGTGGGGGCCGTGATCGACGGCATACCGCCGCACCTCACCCCCATGGCCGGCACTGTCGACCTGATTCACCGCCTGCACGCCCGTGGCAAACCGCTGTTTTACCTCTCCAACATGCCCGGCCCGTACGCCCAACGGTTGGTGCAGCACAACGGCTTTTTCGACCGGTTCCAAGACGGCATTTTTTCAGCCCACGTGGCCCAAATGAAACCCGAAACCCCCATCTTCCAGAATGCCAGCGAGCGTTTTGGGGCGCATGGCAACACCACCCTGTTCATCGACGATGTGCAGGCCAACATCGAGGCGGCCCAGGCACACGGTTGGCGCACCGTGCATTTCCAGAACCCCGAGCAGTGCGGGGCCGAGCTCGCGGCTTTGGGCCTGGTCTGACCGTCAAACGGGCGGGCGCCCGCCGTAACGGATGCGCATGCCCAAAATCAACAGGGCCAGGGTCAAGGTGACGGCGTTGGCTGCGGTCACCGGCCAAGAGCCCACCAAAATGCCGTACACCAACCACAGCGCCACCCCCAAGGTGAAGGCGCTGTACATGCCCAGGGAAATGCCGCTCACGTCGCGGGTGCGGTAAGTCAACCAGGCTTGGGGCACAAAGCTGGCGGTGGTCAGGCAGGCGGCGGCACCCCCTATCCATTCGGCAAAAGGCATATCGGTCACGGTTGGCGCGGGTGGTCGGTAACAGGGCATCTTAGCGGGTCCGGGCCTCCCGAACACCGTTGTGGGGTCATGGCAGGGGGCCTGCAGCAAGCCAGTTGGGCCGTAGGACAATGCACCCTACCCGCCGCCAAAGCCGAACCGCATGTCCACCACGCCACTGGCCACACCATCCCACACAC
>JBEBBB010000131.1:0-3801 GCA_041158605.1 Pseudomonadota bacterium | reverse complement strand
CGACCCCGGTCACGTGGACATACCGGACCTGCACCGCGTGGGTTTCCCGCTGGCCGAGGTGGATGCCGAAGGCGGTGCTGTGCTCACCAAGCTCGAGGGCACGGGTGGGCGGGTGGACCGTTTGTCCTGTACCGCGCAACTGTTGTACGAGGTTGAAGACCCTGCTGCTTACCTACAGGCCGACGTCACCGGTGATTTTTCCGGTGTTCGTTTTGAGCAAGAAGGCCAGGATCGGGTCCGGGTTTGGGGGGCGGCGGGTACGCCGCGCCCAGACCTGCTCAAAGCGAGTGTGGGTTACCTAGATGGGTACATGGGCGAGGGGCAGATCTCGTATGCCGGCCCAGGTGCCCGGGCGCGGGGTGAGTTGGCCTTGGCCGTATTGCAGCAGCGGCTGGCCGACCAGCGCCTCTTTTCCCCAGGTCAAGTGGGTGATGTGCGTGCCGAATTGGTGGGTGTGAACGCCATGCACGGCCCCTTTTTGGGCCAAAACCACGACCCCTACGAGGTTCGGGTGCGCTTGGCGGCACGCTGCACCACTGCGGCTGTGGCAGCACGCATCGGCCAGGAGGTGGAGGCCTTGTACCTGAATGGTCCTGCCGGCGGTGGTGGCGTGACCCAGTCCGTGCGCGAGGTGGTGGCGGTGGCCTCCACCCTGGTGCCCCGCCAAGCCGCTGCCCCCCGAGTGGAGATCATGGAGTGGTCTGCATGAACCCGCCCGCACGGCGCATTCTGCGCGATGTGGCACTGGCCCGGTCTGGTGACAAAGGCAACCGGGCTACCCTGACCGTGGTGGCACTGGACCCTGCCGATTTTCCGGCCATCGAGCGCTTGTTGACCACCGAGCGGGTGTCCGAACACTACCGTGGTGTGGTGTTGGGGGGTGTTCAGCGCTACGCCTTGCCCGGCTTGGCAGCGGTGCACTTCGTCATGCATGATGCCTTGGCCGGAGGCGTCACACGGTCTTTGGCTTTGGACGCCCATGGCAAAACGCTGGCCTCGGCCGTGTTGGATGTGGCACTGCCCGCCGATTTTTAACCACAACAGGAGACTTTTGATGAAACCGTTTCAACCACTTTGGGTCCTGGCCTTGGCCGCTTGTGGCGCCACCAGCGCGCTGGCACAAAACTACCCCGACAAACCCATCAAGGCGGTGGTGCCTTTTGCGGCGGGCAGTGCCACCGATCAAATCGGACGGGCCTTTGCGCAGAAGATGCAAGAGGCCCTCGGGCAGCCCGTGGTGATCGACAACAAGCCTGGGGTGAACGGTATGTTGGGTGCGGATGCGGTGGCCAAGGCCACACCAGACGGCTACACCATTTTGATCGGCACCAACAGCACCAATGCGGCCCTCAAAAGCCTGATGAAGCAATTGCCTTACGACCAAGACAAGGCGTTTGCACCGGTGGCTTATATGGGTTCTGTGCCCCTGATCATGGCGGTGCATCCGGATGTGCCCGCCAAAAACCTTAAAGAGTTGGTGGATGCAGCCAAAGCCAAGCCGGGCAGCATCAATTTTGCCAGTGCCAGCACATCGCAGCTGGTGTCCACTGAAATGCTGGCTGGCATGGCGGGCGTGAAGCTGACCAACGTGCCTTACAAAAGCGGGCCGGCTGCCATGACCGATCTGATTGGTGGTGTGGTGCACATGTTCAGTGCGGACTTTGCGGTGATGCTGCCGCAGGTTAAAGCGGGCAAGGTGCGGGGCTTGGCCGTGACCTCCACCAAACGGTCTCCCGCCGTGCCCGAGTTGCCCACTGTTAATGAGGCTTTGGGGTGGAAGGATTACGAGCTGATCGCGTATTTTGCGGTGTTTGCACCGGCAGGCACGCCCCCCGATGTGGTGGCCAAACTGAACAAGGCGGTGAACGCTGCGGCCAACAGCAAGGATGTGCAAGAGAAGTTTGCCGCGATTGGTTTTGCGGTGGACCCAGGCACGCCTGAAGACCTGGCCAAGCGCAGCGTGGCCGAAACCGCCAAGTGGGCCAAGGCCATTGCCGACGCCAAAATCCAACCCCAATGACCCAGCCCTGACATGAGCTTGCGCCCCACCTTGGATTTTTTGTTGTACGACTGGTTGGCCGTGGAGGGCCTGGGTGGGCGCGAGCGGTTTGCCGACCACAACCGAGCAACCTTTGACGCGGTTTTGGACACCTGCGAACGCATCGCCCGCGACAAGTACGCACCGTTCAACCGCGTGGTCGACACCCAGGAGCCCCATTTTGATGGGGAGCGTGTGGTGTTGCCCCAGGCCACGTACGATGCGCACAAAGCCTATGCCGAGAGTGGCATGCTGGCGGCTGCCCAAGACTATGCGGTGGGGGGCATGCAGTTGCCCTACACCGTGGAGGCCGCGGCCAACGCCTTTTTTGCCATGGCGTCGGTCAGCATCGGCTCGGGCATGCTGACCACCGGTAACGCCAACCTGTTGATGGCCCATGGCACCGAGGCCCAAAAACGTGTTTTTGCGTTGAACGCTTTTGCCGGGCGGTTCTCCGGCACCATGTGCTTGAGTGAGCCGCAGGCGGGCTCCAGCTTGAGCGATGTGGCCACCCGGGCCGAACCCGATGGCGACGGCCACGCCGACGACCTGCTGGGGCCGCGCTACCGCCTCAAGGGCAACAAGATGTGGATCTCGGCCGGTGAACACGAGCTGACTGAAAACATCATCCACTTGGTGCTGGCCAAGGTGCCAGGCCCCGATGGCAAAACAGTACCCGGAACCCGAGGCATATCCCTGTTTGTGGTGCCCAAGCACTTGGTCAACACCGATGGTGTTCTGACCGGTGAGCGCAACGACGTGGCTTTGGCGGGCCTGAACCACAAGTGCGGCTGGCGTGGCACCACCAACACCTTGTTGAATTTTGGCGAAGGGCGTTACCCTGTCCGGGGGCAGGCCGGTGCCATCGGCTATTTGGTGGGAGAACTGGGCAAGGGTTTGCACGCCATGTTCCACATGATGAATGAGGCCCGCATCGGTGTGGGCATGGCGGCCACCATGCTGGGCATGGCGGGCTACCACGCCAGTTTGGACTACGCCAAAAACCGGCCCCAAGGCCGGGCCATGGGGCCAGCGGGCAAGGACCCGGCCCAGCCGCAAGTCCGCATCATCGAGCACGCCGACGTCAAACGCATGCTGTTGGCCCAGAAAGCGTATTGCGAGGGTGCGTTGGCGCTGGAGCTGTACTGTGCTCGGTTGGTGGACGAACAGCACACGGGTGAGCCGTCCATGGCCGATGAGGCCCGTCTGTTGTTGGAGGTGCTCACCCCCATAGCCAAAAGCTGGCCCAGCGAGTGGTGCCTGGAGGCCAACAGCCTGGCCATACAGGTGCATGGTGGGTATGGCTACACCCGCGACTTCCCCGTGGAACAGTATTGGCGCGACAACCGCCTCAACATGATCCACGAAGGCACCCACGGGATCCAGGCCATGGACCTGCTGGGGCGCAAGGTTTTGATGGACAACGGGCGGGGTTTGCAGCTGTTGGCCAGGCGCATGCAGCACACCGCCCAGCAAGCTGGGGTACACCCCGAGCTGGTGAGCCATGCCGAGGCCTTGACACACGCGCTGCACCAGGTCGGCGCCGCCACGCGGGAGGCGTGGTCCAACGGTGACCCCACCGAGGCGCTGGCCAACGCGGTACCTTACATGCAGGCCTTTGGCCACACCGTGTTGGCGTGGGTGTGGCTGGACGTGGCGCTGGCCAGCGTGGCGGCTACCGACAGCCCCGCCCGCACCGGCCGTCTGGCCGCGATGCGGTTTTTCTTTCACTACGAGCTGCCCAAAATCGGTGCGTGGTTGCA
>JBEBBB010000130.1:0-5079 GCA_041158605.1 Pseudomonadota bacterium | reverse complement strand
TGCCGACGGCCGCGTGGCCGTGGGCCAGCGCAGCGGCGTGCGGGTGCCCGCCAATGCCATCCGCAACGACAAGCCCCAGCCCTATGTGCAAGTGCTGGTGACCACCGACAGCGGCACACGTGTGGTTCACACACCCGTGCAGGTGTTGGCCCAAGGCGCGATGGACGGTACTGAAAAAGGCCTGGGTGCGCTGGTTTCAGGCATAGCAAACAATGCAATACTGGTAAGCGGTAGAGCCGGATTTATTCAAGAGAAGACTGCGGTGACCCTGCCCACGCCCGTGGCAACCGCCCCCAAGGCCCCGGCCCCCGCCGCCCAACCCTGAGCGCCCAGCACCATGTGGTTCACCCAGGTTTCGCTGCGCAACCCGGTCTTTGCGACCATGGTGATGCTGGCTTTTGTGGTGATGGGGCTGTTCAGCTTCCAGCGCCTGCAGGTGGACCAGTTCCCCAGCATCGACTTCCCCGTCGTGGTGGTCACCACCGAATACCCCGGCGCCGCGCCTGAAATTGTCGAGACCGAAGTCACCCAAAAGGTGGAAGAAGCGGTCAACACCATCGCCGGCATCAGCAGCCTGACCTCGCGCAGCTACCAGGGCCAGTCGGTGGTCATCATCGAGTTTGGCCTGCACATGCAAGCGCGCAAGGCGGCCGAAGACGTGCGCGAAAAAGTGGCCCTGCTGCAGCCCAGCCTGCGCGACGAGGTGAACGACCCCAAGGTGCTGCGCTTTGACCCCGCCAGCCGGGCCATCTGGTCGGTGGCCGTGTTGCCCGACGCCAGCCAAGGCCAGGCACCGAACGCCGCCGAGCTGACGCAGTGGGCCGAGCAAACCTTCAAAAAGCGGCTGGAAAACGTGCGCGGTGTGGGCTCGGTCACGGTGGTGGGCGGCACGCGCCGGGCCATCAACATCGAGCTGCTGCCCCAGGCCATGGAAGCCTTCGGCGTCAGCGCCAGCGAAATTGCCACGGCGGTGCGCACCGAAAACCAAGACGCCCCTTTGGGCACCCTCCGCAACCTGGACCAAGAACGGGTCGTGCAAATTCAGGCCCGCGTGGCCAACCCGGCGGAATTTGCACAACTCATCGTGGCCCGGCGCAACGGCCAGCCGGTGCGCCTTGGCCAGGTGGCCCGGGTGGTGGACGGCACGGTGGAGCAAGAAAACCTGGCCCTGTACAACGGCGAACGCACCTTGCTGCTGCAAGTGCAAAAAACGCAGGACGAAAACACCATTGCCGTGGTCAACGGCCTGCAGACCACCTTGAAAGAGGTGCAGGCCCAGTTGCCAACGGGCTACCGGCTGCAAGAGGTGCAAGACGGCTCGCGCGCCATCCGCGTGGGGGTGGCCAACGTGCGGCAAACGCTGATCGAAGGCGCCATCCTCACCGTGTTGATTGTGTTTTTGTTTCTGAACTCGTGGCGCTCCACCATCATCACGGGGCTGACCTTGCCCATTGCGCTGATCGGCACCTTCATGGTGATGAACCTGTTTGGCTTCACCATCAACATGATCACGCTCATGGCCTTGAGCCTGTGTGTGGGCTTGCTGATCGACGACGCCATCGTGGTGCGCGAAAACATCGTGCGCCACCTGCAAATGGGCAAAACCGCCTACCACGCGGCCATGGACGGCACGCGCGAAATTGGGCTGGCGGTGCTGGCCACCACGCTGTCCATCGTGGCGGTGTTTCTGCCCATCGGCTTCATGGACGGGATCATTGGCAAGTTCTTCCACGAGTTCGGCATCACCGTGGCGGCGGCCATTTTGATTTCCATGTTCGTGAGCTTCACACTGGACCCCATGCTGTCCTCGGTGTGGCACGACCCGGCGGTGCACGGCCACGGCCCACCCGGTGGGGCCCGCCAAGGCTGGTACGACCGCTCAATAGGCCGGGTCACTGGCTGGATTGACCGCATGCAAGACGACCTGGCCGACACCTACCAGCATGTGCTGGCTTGGTCGTTGCGCCACAAACTGGCCACGGTGGGCATGGCGGTGGCCGTGTTTGGGGCCAGCGTGGCACTGGTGCCGTTGCTGGGCACCGAGTTCGTGCCCAAAGCCGATTTCTCCGAAACCTCGCTCACCTTCCACACACCGGCCGGTTCGTCGCTGGAAACCACCGAAGCCAAAGCCCGCCAAGTGGAAGCCATCGTGCGCGAATTCCCCGAGGTGCGTTACACCCTGGCCACGCTCAACACCGGCAACGCGCAAGGAAAAATTTACGCCAACCTCTACATCCGTCTGGTGGACCGCAAAGCGCGCCAGGTCAGCGCCGACCAGTTGTCGGCCCGGTTGCGCGAACGGCTGCGTGGCGTGGGGGGCATCAACGTCACCCATGTGGGCCTGCTGGACAGCGTGGGCGGCAACAAGCAGGTGGAGTTTTCGCTGCAAGGCCCCGATCTGAAGGAGCTGGAGCGCCTGACCCGCCGCGTGATGGACCAGATTCGACCCACCGCGGGCCTGGTGGACCTGGACTCGTCGGTGAAAGACAACAAGCCCACAGTCGACCTACGCCTCAAAACCACCGCCGCGTCCGACCTGGGCGTGGGCGTGAACACATTGGCCACCGCACTGCGCACCCTGGTGGCGGGCCAAACGGTGGGCAACTGGCGCGCCGCCGACGACCAGACCTACGACGTGACCGTGCGCCTGGCCGCCGCCGACCGCCAAACGCCGCAAGACCTGGCCCGGCTGCCGCTGGTGGTGGGCACCCAGGCCGACGGCAGTGCCCGCGTGGTGCGTGTGGGCGAGGTGGCCACCGTCACGGAAAGCACCGGGGCCAGCCAAATCAACCGACGGGCCCTCACCCGCGAGGTCTCCATCAACGCCAACGTTTACGGCCGCACAGCGGGCGAAGTGTCGGCCGACATCCGCCAGGTGCTGGACGCCACGCCTTTCCCCCCCGGCTACCGCTACCAGTTTGGCGGCTCCACCAAAAACATGCAGGAATCGTTTGGCTATGCCGTGTCAGCGCTGGCCATGGCGGTCATCTTCATCTACATGATTTTGGCCAGCCAGTTCAAAAGCTTTTTGCAACCGCTGGCCCTGATGACATCGCTGCCGCTCACGCTGATTGGTGTGGTGTTGGCACTGATGGCGTTTGGTTCCAGCATGAGCATGTTCTCGGTCATCGGCATCATCATGCTGATGGGGCTCGTGACCAAAAACGCCATTCTGTTGGTGGACTTTGCCATCCGTGCCCGCGAAGGCACGCCAGACCACCCCGCCATGGGCCGCACGGAAGCCCTGTTGCTGGCGGCCAAGGTGCGGTTGCGCCCCATCCTGATGACCACGCTGGCCATGGTGTTCGGCATGGTGCCGCTGGCGTTTGCGCTGTCGGAGGGCTCCGAGCAACGCTCGCCCATGGGCCAGGCGGTCATTGGCGGGGTCATCACCTCGTCCATCCTCACCTTGGTGGTGGTGCCGGTGGTCTATTGCTATATGGACGACCTGGGCCAATGGCTGCGCCGCAAGTGGGGCGGCCCGGTAAAATCAGAGACCATCGGTTAACATACCCCACGGAGTATAAATTGAGCACTGCCACCCCCACCCCCACCGTCACCCTGGACGTGAACAAAGCCCGTTTCAACATGGTTGAGCAGCAGGTTCGCCCCTGGGATGTGGCCGATTCGGCCGTGCTCGGCCTCCTGGGCAGCCTGCCGCGTGAAGCCTTTGTGCCCGCCGCGCACCAAAGCCTGGCCTTTGCCGACCTGGACGTGCCACTGACCACCCCCGCACAGCCAGGCAAATGCATGCTGCCCCCCAAGGTGCAGGCCCGCCTGTTGCAAGACGCGGCCGTGCAAGCCACCGACAACGTGTTGGACATTGGCACCGGCTCGGGCTACATGGCCGCCATGCTGGGCAGCCAGGCACGCAGCGTGCGCAGCATTGAAATCGACGGGGCGCTGGCCACCCAGGCGCGCCAAAACCTGCAACAAGCAGGCATCACCAATGTGGACGTGGTGCACGCCGACGCGGCCGCCAGCGGCTTCAAGGCCTGTGAAGCCCAGGCCCCTTATGACCTGATCGTGCTGGGCGGTTCGGTGGCCGAAGTGCCCGCCGACTTGCTGAACCTGCTCAAAGTGGGCGGCCGCTTGGTGGGCATCGTGGGCGACGAGCCTGTGATGCGAGCCACCTTGGTCACCCGCGCCACCGAGACCGCGTTCACCACCGAACAGCCCTGGGACTACGTGGCCCCGCGCCTGGCGAACTTCCCACAAGCCAGCCGGTTCACGTTCTGAGCGCACAGGCCACACCATGCAACAACTGCAAGCCAGCCAAGTGTCAGACTGGGCCAAGCAAATGACGGCGGCCAACCCGGCCCTGGTGCCTGTGGTGCTGGACGTGCGCGAGGCCTGGGAGGTGCAAACCGCCGCCGTGCCCGACGATGAAGCAGCCAACGGATTCAAGCTGGTGCACATGCCCATGCGCTCGGTGCCCGCCCGCTATGCCGAACTTGACCGCCACCAGCCCGTGGCCTGCTTGTGCCACCACGGCGCACGCAGCATGCAGGTGGCGTATTTCCTGGCGCAAAACGGTTTCACCCAGGTGGCCAACGTCCAGGGCGGTATCAACGCCTGGGCCAGCCAGCACGACCCCCGCATTCCTTTGTATTGACCCGGCGCACCGCCCACGCCACCCCCACCAGGACACCGACATGACCGCTCCGTTGTTTGACAGCCGCCGTTCCACCGCCCTTTCCCACACCCGCCAGCCGGGTGCGTGGGGCCGTGTGGGCTTGGCCGTGGCGCTGCTGTGCGCCGGGGCAGGGGTGCAGGCGCAATCGCTGACGGCGCTGTACGGCGCAGCGCAGGGGTTCGACGCAACCTACCAAGCGGCCAAGTCTGCCCACGAAGCGGCGCAGGCCAAGGCGGAGCAAGCCCGCGCAGGCCTGCTGCCCACCGTGGGGTTGTCGTCGTCGGCGAGTTGGAGTGACATCAACAACGCGTCGCCCGTGGTCGACCGCAATGTCAACGCACAAAACGTGGCCGTGGCCGCCAGCCAGCCGCTCTACCGGCCCACCAACCGCCTGAACTTCGAACAAGGCCAAAAATCACTGGTAGTGGCAAAGGCCCAATTGA
>JBEBBB010000129.1:0-6778 GCA_041158605.1 Pseudomonadota bacterium | reverse complement strand
ATCCAAGCCATCTGCAGAAACGAAAACAGCGACCAAAGTCGCTGTTTTATATGGGAATTTTTTGGGGTGGCTGATGGGACTCGAACCCACGACAACAGGAATCACAATCCTGGACTCTACCAACTGAGCTACAGCCACCGCAGCCTCCTATTATAACCCACTGTTGGGCTTAACCCGCCACACCAGCACCCGCGGCCGCGGGTTTTTTCACATCAATACGGGCTTTGAACCGGGTTTTGAGCGATTCAAGCAAGGCTTTGGTTTCGGCCTGGGACCACAGCTGCCCCAGTTCGGCCAGCTCGCGCTGGGCTTGGGCTTCGGCCGGCGTTTCACGAGCCAACACCTTGTTGACGCGCACCACGGCGTAACCGTCTGCGCCCAGGTCCACACCGGCCCAAGCGGGCAAGGTGGTGGCACTGGCTGTCAGCGCTGCAGTCACCAATTTGGGGGTCAAACCCTGGGGTTGCGCCCGCGAAACCACCACCGGTGCGGCCAATTGGGCCGATGTGGCGTCTGCGGCCCAGGCGGCCTGGCGGGCTTTGCCTTCGGCCACGGCCATGGCCAGGGCCCGCTCCTGGGTCAATTGGGCACGCACCTCGGTAGCCACATCCGCCAGGGGCCGGGTTTGGGCGGGGCGGTGTTGCACCACACGGGCGGCCACCAGCTGGCTCACGCCGGTTTCCACGGCTTCGGTGTTGCGCTTCTGGCGCAGGTTGTCCTCGTTGAACACCGTGGCCAAGAGCTTTTTGTTCGACAACACCGAGGTGTCACCGGGGTTCCCTCCACGCAACAAACCGTTGCGGGTTTGCACGGTCAGACCCAGGGCTTTGGCTGCAGGCGCCAGACTGTCGGCCTGCTCGTACACGGTGTTGGTGAAGGTTTCGGCGGCCTCGGCGTACTGGCGCTGGGCCTGTTGCTTGCGCAGCTCTTGCTCCAGTGCGGGGCGCACCTTGGCGAAGGGCTCGGGTTCGGGCCGACGGATGTCTGTCACGGTGATGATGTGGTACCCAAACTCGGACTCCACCAAACCAGACAGCTCGCCTTTTTTCAGGCTGTAGGCCGCGTCTTCAAACGGTTTGACCATGGCGCCTCGGCCAAAAAAGTCCAGGTCACCACCACGGGCGGCAGAGCCCGGGTCTTGCGATTGGGCTTTGGCCAATTCGGCAAACCGTTTGGGGTCTTTTTGCAACTGGTCCAGCAAGGCCTGGGCTTTGGCCTTCACCTCGGCCTTGGCGGCGCTGTCGGCCCCAGAGGGGAAGGTGAGCAGGATGTGGCTGGCACGGCGTTCTTCGCGGCTGGCCAAACCGGCGTTGTTCTGGTCGTAGTAGGCCTTCAGGTCGGACTCGTTGATTTTGACCTGGCGGGCCACCGCGTCCATGTCGAGCACCAGGTACTCCAGGTCCACCTGCTCGGGGATTTGGAAGCGGTTTTTGTGGGCGTCGTAGTAGGTGTTCAGGTCGGCATCGGTCAGGGCGACTTTGGCCTTGAAGTCGGCTGGCGCAAACCGGGCCACTTGCACCTCGCGGCGTTCAAAAAAGGGTTGCAAGGCTTGCTGGGCGGTGCCAGGTGTCACAAAACCGGTGCTGGCCACGGCTTGGGTCACCTGCTGGCGGGCGATGGCTTGGCGCACGCCAGCCTCGTAGGCGGCTGGGGTCAGGCCCTGCGCGCCCAGCACCTCTTTGTACCGGTCCATATCAAGGCTACCGTCGGGCTTGCGCAGCGAAGCGATGTTGGGGTCTTGGGTCAGGGCCTGGACCAGGCGCTGGTCGGTGGCCAGCAACAGGTCTTTGTCGGCGGCCAGGGCCAACACCCGCTCGGTGACCAGGCGTTCCAGGGTGCCGTAGCGGGCTTCTTCACCCTCCAGCAACGCACGGTCCAGGGTGGGCATGGTGGCCAGGAGGCGTTCAATCTCGCGTTGGTGAGCGGCATCCCACTCGGGGCGGGTGATGCGGGTACCCCCCACCTCGGCCACGGGCTCGTTGTTCTCGCGGAAACTGCTGTACCCCTCAACCCCGAACATCACAAAAGACGGGATGATCAACAACATCAGGAACCCCATGAGGAATTTGATGTTGTTCCGGAAAAAATCGAACATGCGTGTTCAACCTGCAACAAAAAAGGCGAACCGTTGTTCGCCTTTTGTTTGGGTGGGTGGTGGGTGCTGAGGGGCTCGAACCCCCGACCTACGCCTTGTAAGGGCGCCGCTCTACCAACTGAGCTAAGCACCCCACCGAAACGGATCCCAAGTTACTTAATGGCGTCTTTCAGACCTTTGCCAGGACGGAACTTGGGGACTTTGGCAGCTTTGATTTTAATCGCAGCGCCGGTCTTCGGGTTGCGACCGGTGCGGGCAGCGCGTTTGGTCACGGAAAAAGAACCAAAACCCACCAGCGACACGGTGCCGCCTTTTTTCAAAGTGGTGCGGATGGCGGCAACGGTTGCGTCCAGCGCACGGGTGGCGGCGGCCTTGGAGATATCGGCGCTGGTGGCGATGTGTTCAACGAGTTCGGACTTGTTCATGTGGTATCCCCTCAATAGGCTTGTGTCTGGGTGCGGCGCCTGGGCGACTGGTCTCAAATCACAGGAGCCGCATTCTAGCGGTCTAAGCAGGGCGGGAATGGCGGGCCATGCAAAAAAAATGGTGCACCCAGGCCTCAACCCCTGCCGCTTAAGCCTGTTTGGCGCGCACCACCAACCCCACCCCAACGGCGGTCAGCGCCGTGCCCAACACCGTGACGGTGTTGATGGGTTCGTCAAACAACACCCAGGCGATGGCTGCGGTGCATGGTGGCACCAGGTACATCAGGCTGGACACCGAGGCCGCCGCGCCTCGCTGGATCAGCATGTAAAGCAGCGAACTGCCCCCCAAGGTCAGGCCTAACACCGACCAAGCCATCGCCCCCGCCAGTTCACCATTCCAGCGCATGCTTTCGGTTTCCAGCAGCGCCAGCGGCAAGGTCACCACCAACGCGGCCAACAACTGCACGGTGTTGGCGGTGCGCACGTCACAAGGCTGTACAAAACGCTTCTGGTACAGGGTGCCCACGGTGATGCTGAACAAGGCCCAGACCGCAAACGCCAGGTTGACCCAGGTGGCCGTGTCGCCCGGGCTGCCGCCCACAAATTTGCGGGATACCACCAGCACCAGGCCGGTGAAACCCAGACCCAAGCCCAACCATTGGCGTTTGGTGACCTGGCCGCCAGTGGCGGACAACCACACAGCGGTGAGCACGGGCTGCAAACCCACCACCAGCGCCGACAAGCCTGAGCCCATGCCCGCTTTCACAGCCGCCCACACCCCGCCCAGGTAACCGGCGTGCATGAGGGTGCCCAGCACCGCCAGGTGCAACCACTGCCGGCGGTCGCGGGGCCAGGACACCTTGGCCAGCACGATCCAAGGCAAAAAACAAGCGATGGACAAGGTGTACCGCCACGCCAAAAACGAAAACGGTGGGGCGTGCGGCATGCCGTAGCGGGCGACGATGAAGCCGGTGCTCCAAATGAGCACAAACACCCAGGGCATGGCCCGCAACAGGGCCTGGTTTTGGTTCATAAGGAAACGGTCAGCGGGACTTGGCGCGGATATCGGGCAACGCTTTTTGGAGGTAGTACACCATCGACCACACGGTCAACACCGCAGCCACCCAGATCAACACAGTGCCCCAGACCCGGGTGTCCACCAAGCCCAGAATGGTGCCGTCATACAACAAAAACGGAATAGCCACCATTTGCACGGTGGTTTTGAGTTTGCCCACCATGTGCACAGCCACGCTGCGGTTGGCACCGATCATGGCCATCCACTCCCGCAGTGCGGAAATGGCGATTTCACGGCCAATGATGATCAAAGCCACGAACACATCGGCCCGGTCCAGGTGCACCAGCACCAGCACGCAGGCACAGACCAAAAACTTGTCGGCCACCGGGTCCAGAAAGGCCCCAAAAGCCGAGGTTTGGTTGAGGCGCCGGGCCAGGTAACCGTCGGCCCAATCGGTGAGAGCGAACACCACGAACAACACCGTGGCGATCAGGTTTTGTGTAGGCACGTCCACCCCGGACCAGTAAAACACCGCCACGATCAGCGGGATGGCCGCGATGCGGGCCCAGGTCAACAGGGTGGGTAGGTTAAAAAACATGTTCCGATTATGGTCTTTAAATGGCCGAACCGTGACACCACGGTGTCAGTGCAAGGCGCGGTAGATGGTCTCGGCCAGCTCCTCGGAGATGCCCTCGACGCTGACCAAGTCGGCCACGCTGGCCTCACCCACCCCCCTTACACCACCAAACCGCTGCAACAGGCGCGCGCGTTTTTTGGGCCCCACACCCGGGATGTCCTCCAACCGGCTGCCCCCGGTGCGCGCCTTGGCGCGCTGGGCGCGCATGCCGGTGATGGCGAAGCGGTGGGCCTCGTCACGGATCTGGGCCACCAGCATCAGGGCCGCCGAATCGGCGCCCAGGTACACCTTGTCGCGCCCATCGGCAAACACCAGCTCTTCCAGGCCCACTTTGCGGCCTTCGCCTTTTTCCACCCCCACGATGCGCGCCAGCTCCAGGCCATGGGCCTCGAATACGTCACGGGCCACCCCCACCTGCCCTTTGCCGCCGTCGATCAACACGATGTCGGGCAGTTTCTCGGCCTTGCCGTAGCGGCGCTCAAGCACCTGGCGCATGGCGGCGTAGTCGTCGCCCGGGGTGATGCCCTCGATGGTGTAACGCCGGTACTGGCTGTTCTGCATCTTGTGCCCTTCGAACACCACACACGACGCCATGGTCGATTCACCAGCGGTGTGCGAGATGTCGAAACACTCGATGCGCAAGGCGTCTAGGTTGTCTTCGGCCAGGTCCAGGGCCTGGGCTAGCGCCCGGGTGCGGGCCTGTTGCGAGCCCTCTTCCGACAACAAACGCGCCAGCTGCAGGTCGGCGTTTTGCTGTGCCATGTCCAACCAGGCGCGGCGGTGCTCGCGGGGGTTGAACACCGGGTGCAGCTTGACACCGCTTTGCTCGGACAACAGGGCCAGCAAACCCGCCTCCACCGGGGCGCCCATCACCACCACCGGCGGGTGCACGGCCTGCGTGTAGTGCTGGGCCATGAAGGCTTCTAGCACCCGCTGCTCCACGCTGGCCTCGGTGCGGGCATCGGCGGTGGCCATGGCCGCACCGTCTTCCACATGGGCCGGGAAAAACGCCCGATCGCCCAGGTGGCGCCCACCACGCACCATCGCCAGGTTCACGCACGCACGCCCGCCTTGCACCTTGACCGCAAGGATGTCCACGTCTTGGTCGCTGGTGTTCTCCATGGCCTGCTGGTGCAGCACCTTGGACAGGGCGCTGATTTGGTTGCGCACCTCGGCCGCCTGCTCAAACGCCAGGGCCTCGGCGTGGGCCAGCATGCGCTGCTCCAGTTCGTTGAGCACGGTCTGTGTTTCACCGCGCAAAAAAGCGCTGGCGCTTCGCACATCTGCGGCGTAGCTGGCGGGGTCCACCAGGCCCACGCAGGGCCCACTGCAGCGTTTGATCTGGAACAACAAACACGGGCGGGTGCGGTGGTTGAACACCGTGTCCTCGCAGGTGCGCAAGCGGAACACCTTTTGCAGCAACTGCACGGTTTCCTTGACCGCCCAGGCGCTGGGATAAGGGCCAAAGTACTGGTGGCGTTTGTCCACCGCCCCCCGGTAGTACGACATGCGGGGGTGGTGCTCCGGCAAGGGCCGGCCGGTCTGGCTCTCGGGGCTGTGGGCCGCTGCAGGGGTCCAGGTGCTGGCGCTCAAGCGCAGGTAGGGGTAACTTTTGTCGTCGCGAAACAGGATGTTGTAGCGCGGCTGCTGGGTTTTGATGAGGTTGTTTTCCAGCAGCAAGGCCTCGGCCTCGGAGCGCACCACCGTGGTCTCTAACCGCACGATCTTGCTGACCATGTGGCCTATGCGGGTGCCGTCGTGGGTTTTTTGGAAGTAGCTGGACACCCGCTTTTTCAGGTCCCGGGCCTTGCCCACGTACAGCAGTTGCCCGTCGGCATCGAAATAGCGGTACACGCCGGGCAGGCCTGGCAAGGCGGCCACGGCGTTCAACAGGTCTTCGGGGTGGGTGTCTGGCATGCCCGAACTGTAGCGCGGTGTGGCGCGGCGACAATCCACCCATGCCCACCCCGACCCACACCCCTCCAACAACCTGGGATGTTTTTTGCCACGTGATCGACAACTGGGGCGACTTGGGCGTGTGCTGGCGTTTGTGCGCAGACCTGGCCAGCCGCGGCCAGGTGGTGCGGCTGTGGGTGGACGACCCCGCCCCCTTGGCCTGGATGGCGCCTGGGGCTTTGGAAGGCTTGTGGCCTGGGGTGCAAGTGCACACCTGGCCACAGGCCGACGCACAAGCGCCCGCGCCCGATACCCCACCGGGCGACGTGTTGGTGGAAGCGTTTGGGTGCGAGGTGCAGCCCCACTGGGTGGCGCGGCTGTTGCCCGAGACGGGGGTGTGGCTGAACCTGGAGTACCTGAGCGCGGAGCCCTATGTGGAGCGCTGCCACGGCCTGCCCTCGCCGGTCATGCAAGGGCCTTTACAGGGGCGCACCAAATGTTTTTTTTACCCAGGGTTCACCACCGGCACCGGGGGCTTGTTGCGCGAACCCGACCTCACCGCCCGGCAAACCGCTTTTGACCGCCAGGCGTGGCGCGCCGCCCACGGTGTGGGCGTTGGGGACACGGTGGCCACCTTGTTTTGTTACGAGCCCCCGGCGCTGGCACAAGCCTTGGAGCGGGTGGACCGTTGGTGGGTGACCCCAGGCCGG
>JBEBBB010000128.1:0-4945 GCA_041158605.1 Pseudomonadota bacterium | reverse complement strand
CTCGGCCCGCATCTCGTAGTACACGTCGTTGGGGGCGGTCATCAGCGGGATGCCGGCCATTTGCAGGGCGTCCACGCTGGCAAGCAGGTCGTGGGTGGCCAGGGCAATGTGCTGGATGCCTTCGCCGTTGAACTGCATCAAAAATTCTTCAATTTGCCCGCCGTTGCCACCACGCTCTTCGTTCAGCGGGATGCGGATGAGCCCGTCGGGCGCCGTCATGGCGCGGCTGGTGAGGCCGGTGTATTCGCCCTTGATGTCGAAGTAGCGGATTTCGCGGAAATTGAAAATGCGCTCGTAAAACCCGCCCCAAAACGCCATGCGGCCCTTGTAGACGTTGTGCGTCATGTGGTCGATGGTGTGAAAGCCGTGGCCCACGGGGCGGCGGTCAACGCCATCGATGAAGTCAAAGTCGATGTCGTAAATGCTTTTGCCATCTTCAAAACGGTCGATCAAATAGAGCGGTGCGCCGCCAATGCCTTTGATGGCGGGCAGGCGCAGCTCCATGGGGCCGGTGGGAATGTCGATGGGTTGGGCACCCAGGTCCAGCGCGCGGGCGTAGGCTTTGTGGGCGTCTCGCACCCGAAAGGCCAGGCCGCAGGCGCTGGGGCCGTGCTCGGCGGCAAAGTAACCGGCCACGCTGCGCGGCTCGCGGTTGACAATGAAGTTGATGCCACCCTGGCGGTACAGCACCACGTCTTTGCTGCGGTGGCGGGCCACCAGGGTGAAGCCCATTTTTTCAAACAGGGGCTCCAGCAACCCGGCGTTGGGCGAGGCGAATTCGACAAACTCGAATCCGCACAGGCCCATGGGGTTGTCAAACAAATCGGCCATGGTGGTCTCCGTGTGGGGTGGGCTCAAATCGGGGGTGAATGGCTTGAATTTTGGGCACAAGCGGGTGCAAGGTGCACGCGTATTTCGCCTTGAAACGCACGGCTCATGCACAATTTCCGCATGAATGCACCCAAACACGATGATTTGCTGCTTGACCGCTTCGACATCGGCCTGCTGGCCGCGTTGCAGCGCAATGCGCACAGCACCCACCAGCAGCTGGGCGAGGCCATCCACCTGTCGGCCTCGCAGGTGAGCCGCCGCATCCAGCGGCTGGAGGCGGTGGGCCTGATCGCCCGCACCGTTGCCCTGCTGGACCCCACCCGCCTGGGGCTGGGGGTGCGCGCCATCAGCTACGTGACGCTGGCCCGCCACGGCGACGAGGAAGGCGGCAGCTTCGAGCGCGACATCCTGGGCATTCCCGAGGTGGTGGAATGTTTCGCCGTGACCGGCGAGTCGGACTACATCTTGAAGATATTTGCCCCCGACCTGGCCGCGCTGTCAGAGTCGGTGCTGAAGCGGCTGACGCGGCTCAAAGGCGTGGCCAGCATCCGCTCGAACATCGTGTTGCAGTGCATCAAGTCCACCACCGAGCTGCCGCTGTCGCACCTGGCTGCGGCGGGCTGAGGCGTTTTCAGCGCGCCACGGTGCGCTTGCCCACGGCATTGGCGGCCACCACCGCGAGCATCAGGAAAAACGCCGCGCCGGTCAGCGTGGCGGCGTGCCAGCCTTTGTCCATGAAGGCGCCAAAAATCACGGGCGACACGGCAAACCCGATGTCCAGGCCCGAATACACCGTGCCATACACCCGGCCCGTGGCCCCTTTGGGGGTGGCTTTTTTGATCATCATGTCGCGGCTGGGGCCGCCCACCCCCACGGCAAAACCGGTGGCGGCCAAGCCCACCATGGTGCCCACCGCACCCAACATACCGGTGGCGCACACCAGCAGCAGCACCGCGCCCGCGCCCATGGCCCAGGCCACCACGCGGTCGGAGTGCGTGGTTTGGGTGGCCACAAAACCGCCCACCAACATGCCCAACGCGCCGCACAGCATGTAGGCGGTGATGGTCAGCGTGGCCAACTCCAGGCTGGCCCCGTGTGCGGCTTTCAAAATGGAGGGGCCAAAGCTTTGCACCACCGCCAGCGTCATGGTGGACAAGAAGAAAAATGCAAAACACCACCACACCACGGGCAGCTTCATGAAGGCCAAGTCAGAGCCCTTGGGCGCGTCCACGTGGCGCACCGCCACCTCGGTGCGCAGTTTGTCGCGCTGCCAAAACAGCAGCGCCAGCACACCCGCGTACAACAGCGCGGCGGCGTGGTAGGCCGTGCGCCAGTCGGCCAGGGCCGTGATGCCCACCAAAAACACCGGGGCCAGTGCCCAGCCCAGGTTGCCCGTCAGCCCATGCGCGCTGAACGCGTGGCCCAGCCGCCCAGGGGACACGCGCTGGTTGAGAATGGTGAAATCGGCCGGGTGAAACGGCGCGTTGCCCGCCCCAGCCAGCAAGGCCACCACCACCAGACCTGCGTAGCTGGTGACCACAGATGCCACCAGCGAGGCCGCCAAAAACAGGCCAATGGCCCCAAACAACACAGGTCGCGCACCCACCCGGTCCACCACAAACCCGGCCATGGCCTGGCCGGAGCCGGACACGATGAAAAACAGGCTCATCAGCAGCCCCACGTCGGAAAAGCTCAGCCCAAAGTCTTTCATGAACATGGGAAACAGCGGTGCCAGCAGCAGGTGCGAAAAATGCGAGGTGGCGTGCGCCAGCCCCACCAACCCAATGACCGCCGCGTCTTGCTTCAGGGGCACGGGGGTGGGTGCAGACGCGGGTGGGGCGTGGGGGGTGGTGGCGCTCATGGGCGGCATGTTACGCGGCGCCGCCCCAGCGGGCTTTCACTGCGCTGTCGCCAGGGTTTCAACGGGAGTGCCACCATGCGCCACCTGCCCCGCCCCACCCAACAGGAGACAAAATGCCCAACAAAATTGGCACCTTGCGCTTAATCAATATCATTTGTTTGCTACTTTTTCTTTTAACCTCACACGCCCAAGCTGCCGGTTACAACGGCCCGTTGTTTGACGCGCATTTGCACTACAACGACGACGCGCAAGCCCCCCACCCGCTGCCCGATGTGTTGGCCCGCTTCCAGCGCAACGGCGTGAAAGCCATCATCGCCAACTCGCGCCCCAACGACGGCACCCGCGCCTTGGCCCAAGCCCAGGCCCAACCCCCTGCGGCCACAGGCGGGGCAGTGGCCCCTGCCGTGGTACCGTTTTTGCGGCTCTACCGCAACCGCGCCGACTACAGCACCTGGTTTCGCGACGACAGCATTCACGACATGGTGCTGGCCGAACTGGCCCGCGGCACCGGCAGCGGCCCCTACCGGGGCATTGGCGAATTTCACCTGTACGACAGCGCCAACGCAGCAGGCCACGTCGCGCAAAAGCTGATGGCCTTGGCCGAAACACGGGGGTTGGTGGTGCTGGCCCATGTGGACGACGCCGCCATCGACGGTCTCATGGCCCACACCCCGTCGGGCGGCCAAACGCTCAAGCTGATTTGGGCTCACACCGGCATCGGCGGCCCCCCCGTGGCCCGCGTGAAAGCCTTGCTCGACCGCTACCCCGGCCTGATGGGCGAGCTGTCTTACCGCCCGGGGCTGACCTGCGACACCCCCCAAGGTGCGGTGCGCCTGTGCCCCGAGTGGCGGGACTTGCTCACGGCGCACCCCACCCGCTTCCTGATCGGCTCCGACACCTGGGTCAACCAGCGCTGGGCCCAATACGACAGCCTGATGCGCGACTACCGCGCATGGTTGGGCGACCTGCCCCCTGACGTTGCCCGCCAAGTGGCGTGGGGCAACGGCGCGCGGTTGTTTGGGTTGGAAACCGCCATGCCTCTGGGTTCGCGGTGACCCGAAAGGTCCTGTTGGGCGAATCCCGGATAATCCCGAGGCTGTGTGGGTCACCGACAGGTGTCCACCGGCCATTTGCCACCCCAAAACAGAAGACACCGCTCCATGAGTGCAACCGCCAACGCCACCGACCGCAACCTGCCCCTGCTGCAAAAAGCCCGGGACCTGATTGCCAAGGGCGACCTGAAAAACGCCGCCATCACCCTGAACAACGCCAACCGGACGGTGCCGGGGGATGCACGCGTCTTCATGCTGGGCGGCCTCATGGCAGAGAAAGCCGGCAACACCCCGGCCGCGTTCGAGTCCCTGCGCAAAGCGGTGAAGCTGGCGCCCGAATGGGGCCCGGGCCTGCTGGAACTGGCCCTGCTGTTGGCGAGAAACAACCAGTTCGCCGAGGCCATCGAAACCGCCGAAAAGGTGCACAAACTGGAACCCCGCAACCCCATGGTGCTGGCCGGTGCCATAGACATCGCCCACCGGGCAGGCCATGTGGAGATGGCTGTGCGGCTTCTGAAGCACGGTTTGACCCTGCACCCCCACGACCCGCAGCTGACCTTTGCGCTGGCCAACGATTTGGCCTCGCTGGGCAACCACACCGAGGCACTGGTGCTGTGGAACGAACTGGCCACGGCCAACCCCCAAGCACCCGAGGTGCTGCTGGGCCGTCTCAAAACGCATCTGGCCTTGGGCAAACAGGCAGAAGCCGCACAGGACAGCGAAGCCTTGACGGCCATCGATGCAGAAAACCCGGTTTACGCCTACCACGCGGCCCTGGCCAAAGGGGAAACCCCGGCCCAGCAACCCGCAGAACTGGCCCAGCAGTTGTTCGATGGCATGGCCACCGCCTATGACATGCACATGGTGCGGTCTTTGGGTTACCGCTTGCCCCAGCAAGTGGCTGAAAAACTGCTGTCCGCCAGACCCGATCGGAAATTCAACGTGTTGGACCTGGGCTGCGGCACAGGTCTGCTGGGCGCCAGCCTGGGCAGGTTGGAAGGCGCACTGGTGGGCGTCGACGTGTCGCGCGAGATGATTGCCCAAGCCGTCCGCCACAACGTGTATGACAAATTCCACACGGTGAATGTGCACGACGCATTGGACGCCACACCCGAGTCTTTGTACGAGGTGATTGCGGCGTTGGACGTGTTCATTTACGCAGGTAACGTGGCCAAGGCAATCCCAGATGCACACCGCATTC
>JBEBBB010000127.1:0-12173 GCA_041158605.1 Pseudomonadota bacterium | reverse complement strand
GGGAAATCCCGGAGTCGTTAAAATCGGGGGTTTGCTTACTTGGGGCTCCCATGACCGACGCCGCACCTGCCGCCACCGCTGCACCCGCTGAAACCACCCAAACCGGTGTGTCTTCCCAAACCATGGCCAACGCCATCCGCGCCCTGGCCATGGACGCTGTCCAACAGGCCAACTCGGGCCACCCCGGCGCGCCCATGGGCATGGCCGACATCGCTGTGGCCCTCTGGGCCCGCCACCTGCGCCACAACCCCAGCAACCCGCAGTGGGCCAACCGCGACCGTTTTGTGCTGTCCAACGGCCACGGGTCCATGCTGATCTACGCCCTGCTGCACCTGACAGGCTACAAGCTGCCCATCGGTGAGCTGAAAAACTTCCGCCAACTGCACAGCCTGACCGCTGGCCACCCCGAGGTGGGCGTGACCCCCGGTGTGGAAACCACCACCGGTCCGTTGGGTCAAGGCATCACCAACGCTGTGGGCATGGCCCTGGCCGAAAAACTCTTGGCCACCGAGTTCAACCGCGAAGGCCACACCATCGTCGACCACCACACCTACGTGTTCCTGGGTGACGGCTGCCTGATGGAGGGCATCAGCCACGAGGCTTGCGCCTTGGCCGGTGCTTGGAAACTCAACAAGCTGGTGGCCCTTTACGACGACAACGGCATTTCCATCGATGGCCAGGTCGCGCCCTGGTTCGTGGACGACACCCCCGCCCGCTTCAAAGCCTACGGCTGGAACGTGGTGGGCCCGGTGGACGGCCACGACGCCGACGCGGTGGACCGCGCCATCGCCGACGCCAAAAACAGCGCCGACAAGCCCACCCTGGTGGTCTGCAAAACCCACATCGGCAAAGGCAGCCCCAACCGCGCCAACACCGCCAAGGCCCACGGCGAACCCCTGGGCGCTGAAGAAATCGGCCTGACCCGCCAAGCTCTGGGCTGGGACCACGCGCCCTTTGTCATCCCCAAAGACGTCTACGCCGCCTGGGACGCCAAAGCCAATGGCAAGGCCTTCGAAAAGGCCTGGAACGACACCTTCGCCGCGTACAAAAAGGCCCACCCCGCGTTGGCCAAAGAGTTCGTGCGCCGCATGAAGGGCGAGCTGCCCAAGGCCTTCAACCAGGTGGCCGTGGACGCCGCTGTGGCGGCCCACACCAAGGCCGAAACCGTGGCCAGCCGCAAGGCCAGCCAGCTGGCCCTGGAAGCCTTCACCGCCGCTCTGCCCGAGTTGCTGGGTGGCAGCGCCGACCTGACCGGCTCCAACCTGACCAACACCAAATCCACCCCCAACCTGCGCTTCAACCAAGCCGGTGACGTGGTGGTCACCGAAGCCGGCCAAGTGGGCAGGCACATCAACTACGGCGTGCGCGAGTTCGGCATGGCCGCCATCATGAACGGTGTGGCCCTGCACGGGGGGTACATCCCCTACGGTGGCACCTTCCTGACCTTCTCCGACTACAGCCGCAACGCCATCCGCATGGCCGCGCTGATGAAGCAGCGTGTGGTGCACGTGTTCACCCACGACTCGATCGGTCTGGGCGAGGACGGCCCCACCCACCAATCGGTGGAACACGCCGCCAGCCTGCGCCTGATCCCCAACCTGGATGTGTGGCGCCCGGCCGACACCGCCGAAACCGCCATCGCCTGGGCCGTGGCCCTGCAAAACAGCAACAGGCCCACCGCCCTGTTGCTGAGCCGCCAGAACCTGCCCTACGCGCCCAAGCGCGACCTGAGCGACATCAGCAAAGGTGCTTACGTGCTGGCCGAACCGTCGGACGTGGGCCTGAAGAAAAAAGCCCAAGCGGTCATCATCGCCACCGGTTCTGAGGTGCAACTGGCGCTCAAGGCCCAAGAGCTGCTGGCCCAACACAAGGTGTCCGTGCGCGTGGTCTCCATGCCCAGCACCACCGCGTTTGACCGCCAAAGCGTGGAGTACAAAACCAGCGTCCTGCCCAAAGGCCTGCCCCGGGTGGCTGTGGAAATGGGCAGCACCGACGGCTGGTGGAAATACGGCTGCGCCGCCGTGGTCGGCTTGGACACCTACGGTGAGTCCGCGCCCGCACCGGTGCTGTTCAAACATTTCGGCTTCACCCCGGAAAACGTCGCCGACACGGTTCGCACCGTGTTGGCCAGCAAGTGATTTTTTAAACCAGGAGCAATTCCCATGACCATCAAGGTAGGCATCAACGGTTTTGGTCGCATCGGTCGCAACGTGTTGCGGTCGGCGCTGCAGAATTTCAGCGACATCCAGGTCGTCGCCATCAACGACCTGCTGGAGCCCGATTACCTAGCCTACATGCTGCAGTACGACAGCGTGCACGGCCGCTTCAAGGGCACCGTCGCCGTTGAAGGCAACACTTTGGTGGTCAATGGCCAGAAAATCCGTCTGACCCAAGAGCGCGACCCCGCCAACCTGAAGTGGAACGAGGTCGGTGCCGACGTGGTGATCGAATCCACTGGCCTGTTCCTGGACAAGGTCACCGCCCAGAAGCACCTGGACGCTGGTGCCAAAAAGGTCATCTTGTCGGCCCCCTCCAAAGACGACACCCCCATGTTCGTCTACGGCGTGAACCACACCACCTACGCCGGCCAAGCCATCATCTCCAACGCGTCTTGCACCACCAACTGCTTGGCCCCATTGGCCAAGGTGCTGCACGACAAGTGGGGCATCAAGCGTGGCCTGATGACCACCGTGCACGCTGCCACCGCCACCCAAAAAACCGTGGACGGCCCATCGAACAAAGACTGGCGCGGTGGCCGTGGCATCCTGGAAAACATCATCCCCAGCAGCACCGGCGCCGCCAAGGCCGTGGGCGTTGTCATCCCTTCTTTGAACAAGAAGCTGACCGGCATGTCCTTTCGCGTGCCCACCTCCGACGTATCGGTGGTCGACCTGACCGTTGAACTGGAAAAGGCGGCCACCTACGACGAGATCAAAGCCGAGATGAAGGCCCAGTCCGAAGGCGCTTTGAAAGGCGTGTTGGGTTACACCGAAGACAAGGTGGTGGCCACCGATTTCCGTGGCGACACCCGCACCTCGATTTTCGACGCCGAGGCCGGCATCGCGTTGGACGGCACCTTCATCAAGCTGGTGAGCTGGTACGACAACGAGTGGGGCTACTCCAACAAGTGCCTGGAAATGGTGCGCGTGGTGGCCGCGTAAACCGCTGCCTTCCCAGCCTGCAAAAAAGCGCCTTCGGGCGCTTTTTTTCGGCCTGTTGATCAGTCCAAGGTGACCCCAGCAGCTTTGACCACCTGGCCCAGCCGCGCATGTTCTTTGCGAATCAAATCGGCGAATTGTTGGGGGGTGCCACCCACCACGGGTGTGCCTATCGCTTCCCATTTTTTCTTGAAATCGGGATCGCTGAACATGGCGTTAAAGGTCGCGTTGAGTTTGGTGACGATGTCTGGGGGGGTACCCGCCCGCACCGCAACGCCGTGCCAGCCCGTGACGTCGTAGCCCTCTATGCCCGACTCCTGCAACGTGGGGATGTCTGGTAATTGGGGGCTGCGTTTGGCTGATGTCACGGCCAACGCCGTGAGTTTGCCCCCCTGGATGTGTGGCAACGAGCTGCCCAGCACGTCAAACATCACGGGCACTTGTCCGCCGAGCAGGTCGTTCAAAGCCGGACCTGCGCCCTTGTAGGGTACATGTGCCATTTTGGCGCCCACCTGGGTGTTGAAAATTTCGCCAGCCAGGTGCTGGGGCGTGCCATTGCCTGCAGAGGCAAAAGACAGCGTGCTGCCGGGTTTTTTGGCCGCCGCGACCAGGTCGCTGACTTTTTTGATGCCTGTGCTGGGGTGCACTTCCAGCACCAGCGGGAAGGCCGAGATTTGGATCACCGGGGCCAGGTCGGTGAGGGGGTTGAACGGCATGGACTTGTACAACGAAGGGTTCACCGCCATCGGTCCGCTGGCGGCCAACAGCAACGTGTGGCCGTCTGCGGGTGCGTTTTTAGCCACGTCGCCGCTGCCAATGTTGCCGCCAGCCCCCGCCTTGTTGTCCACAACCACAGTGGCGCCCAACCGGCTTTGGAGCTCACCTTGCAGCATGCGCGCCATCAGGTCCGTGGGGCCACCCGGCGGGTAGGGCACCACAAACCGTATGGGTTTATTGGGGTAAGCCGTTTGGGCCATGGCCAAGCCGCCGAACAAGGCGGCAACGGCCACAACGGTGGTGTTCAGAAAACGGGTGCGTGTCATGGTGGGTCTCCTGTGGTTTTTTGGGGTGAAGGGGTCAGTGTCCGTACCAGCCTCGCACCTGGTCGGCGGTGGCCAGCGGGCGGTTCAGGGTGGCGGCGGTGGCGGCGACCTGGTGCACCAGTGCGGCGTTGCTGGGCGCCACCGATCCGTTGTTCAGGTACAGGTTGTTTTCGAACCCCACCCGCGCATGGCCACCCAGGGTGGCGGCCAATGTGGCACAGGCGTGTTCAGCAGGACCAAATGCACACATGCTCCAAGGCTCGGGGCCGGTGTGCAGCTGGACAAACGGCAGCAGGTCGTGGGGGGATGAGGTCTGTCCGGCGCTGTAGCGACCCAACACAAACAGCAAAGACCACGGTGCGTCGGGTACAACCCCGCGTATCCGCAGCTCTTGCCACCGCCGGAGATCGGCCGTGTCGTACAAGATGACTTGCGTCATGACCCTTTCGCGCGCGAGCCAGCCAAAAAACGCCGCGAGACCGTGCTCACCGGTGGAGGGTGTGTCGATTTCGCGCAGGCCTATCGATACGGCCTCCGGTTTCACCGCCTGGACCGCCGCGATCTGCTCAGCGGGCTGGTACACCTGAGCGGCCTCGCTCGTGATTTGTATCACCATGGCCGTGCCAACGGCTTGTCTCACCTGGGCTGTCGCGTCCAAATAAACCGCAGGGTCAAGGCTGTGGCGGCCATCTGCGGTGCGGATGTGCAGGTGTACCATCGCCGCCCCTGCGTCCAGGCATTCCTTGGCGGTGGACGCCAACTCGCTGGGCGTCAAGGGCAAGGCGTGGTGGTGCAGCCGCTGTTTGTAGGCGCCGTTGGGGGCTGATGTGATCAGCAGTGGGCTGTTAAAAACGGACATGGTTCAGCCTTGCGTTGGGACCAGTTGGTCGACCGGTGGCAGTGGGGGGAGTTCGGGCGCCAGCAGGTCCAGGCCTGCGCGCAACAAGCCGTCGTAGCGCGCACGCTCGGCCCGAATGGTGTCGGGGGTCCAGCTGAAAAACCCACGCCCGGATTTCATGCCCAGTTGACCTTGTTCGACCCGGTCTCGCAAAACACGCGCGGGGGTTTCGTTGCGGGCCAGGGACGGGTACATGGTTGCCGCAGCCGCGCAGTGCACCTCAATGCCAGCGTGGTCCCGCTGCAACACCGGGCCGGCAGCCAGAAACCGGAACCCAAACCCAAACCGAACCGCCGCGTCCACGTCTTCGGGGCTGGCCACCCCCTCGTCGATCAGAGAGAACGCCTCACGCGCCAGCGCGTGTTGCAAGCGGTTGGCCAGAAAACCGGGCTTGTCCTTGCGCACCAACACGGGCACCGCGCCGCAGTGGCGCATCACCACGGCCAGTTCTTGGGCCATCTCGGGCGGCGTGTGGGGCCCCATGACCACCTCGACCAACGGGACCAGGTGTGCCGGCATAAAAAAGTGCAGCCCCGCCATCCGGTTCTGGGTGGGGAGGTTTTGACCAATCTGCCCAATCGGAAAACTGGAGCTGTTGCTCAACAACCAGGTGTGAACAGGGCAGCGCGCCACCAACTGGCCGAACAACTGTTGTTTCAGGGGCAGTTGTTCGGGGATGCACTCCACCACGGCGTCCGTGTCCGACCAGTGGGTTGCATCCAGGTCCGCCGTGACCCGCAGGTTCTGGACCGCCACCCCGCGGCCCAGCTCGTGCAATTGGGCGCCGATGTAGGCAGGCAAGGCGCCGCGCCGGGTCGCTTGTGTCTCCACCACAGTGACCACATGCCCGGCCCGTAAAAAGACAACGGCCACGTCGGCCCCCATCGTGCCGCCGCCCACCACCACCACATTGCGCTTGTTCTCAACCACGGTGTCTCCTTGTTGGCTCCAGTCTAGAAGGGCTATATTCAACAGTCCAGCTGAGAATTTCAATAAACTGATTGGTTCAAATGATCAATTGGACTTTGCGCGACCTGGAGGTGTTCCTGGCTGTGGTCGAAACCGGCAGTTTCCGGCGCGCGGCTGTGCAGGTGCACCTGTCGCAATCGGCGGTTTCTGGGGTGGTGTTGAGGCTCGAAAAAGCGGTGGGTGCCAGGTTGCTGGACCGCAGCACACGCCACGTGGCGCTCAGCGAGGTGGGCACTGCTTTCCACGCTCAGGCCTTGCGCGTGCTGGACCAGGCTGTCCAAGCGCAAGGGGTGGTGCATGACTTGCAGCAGGTCAAGCGCGGCCGGGTGCGCATCGCCACCTTGCCTTCACTGGCGGCCACCGTGCTGCCACAGGCTATGGCCGCATTCCGGCAAGCCCACCCAGGGGTGGATTTGCAGCTTTTTGACGTGCTATCGGGGCCAGCCTTCGATCTGGTCAGGGAGGGCAGTGCCGACTTCGCCATCACGGCGGCCAACCCCGACTACCCCGACCTGGCTTACAGGGAGTTGGTGACCGATCAGCTGGTGTTGTTGTTGCCGCCCGTCCACCCGCTGGCGCAGGGACGGGGACCGGTTCGGTGGCTTGATGCCCTTCGGTACCCGCACATCTCTATGCCCCTACCCACCAGCGTGCGCCAATACGCCAACCAGGCGTGCATGCAGCTTGGGGTGGTTTTTGAACCGCGGTTCGAACTGGAACACATCGCGACCATACACGCCCTGGTCAGGGCCGGGCTGGGCGTGGCCGCCCTGCCCCAACGCGCGGCAGATTTGGTGTCGACCAAAGGGCTGATCAAGCGTGCGTTGGTCGATCCTGTGGTCAACAGACCCATCGGCCTGGTCACCCCCAAGGGTCGCTCGCTAACGCCCGCTTGTTTGGCCATGGTCGCCGAGTTGGAACGGGCACTGCGTTGAACACACCCACATCAAGGTGCTTTGCCGCCCAAAACCTGTTTAAAAAACGCAACCCCTTTTTGGCGGGAGTCTTCGGCCACCTTGGCGTTGGGCCAGAACCGCACCCGCCCCCCTTTGCCACCGTGGGCGGTGGGGTCGTGCAGTGTGCGGTGCCCTGATGGAGGACTGTCCCAGCCGTGTGTGGCATCGGGGTAAAACTGGAGTGTCGTCACGGCGCGAGCCGGCTCTGGCAGGGCCTTGAGAAACACCTCGGCATCGTTCGGTGCGCCGTAGTCGTCTTGGCCGCCCGCAAACAGCATGACGGGTGCACCCGTCAATTCCGCATAATCTCCAAACCCGGTCGCTGTCGGTTCGGTGGCCACTTGGGTGTGCGACCACCACACGGCATAAAACGGAGCGTGGGCCGCAAAGCGGGGTTGTCCCTCTGGGAAAAAGCGCTTGTGTACGGCCTTGGACGCAGCCCTCAAAGACAAATTGCCGCCCCAGGAAAAGCCCATGGCCCCAACTTTGTCGGGCACGATGTCCGGGTGTTTGCTCAGGAACAGCAGCGCACCGTAGGCGTGAGACAACGTGGTGGTGTGACCCCCTCTCGGCCTTTGGCCTCCGGAGAACATCAACACCTCCAGGGTGGCTATCCCAGCCTTGTTCAAAGCCTGGGCGTGAAACGCCCCCCGCCCGTCTATGCCACCACTGCCATGAAAAATGGCGACTGCTGGCCAGGGGCCGGGTACACCATCGGGAGTTTGCAACGTGGCTTGTACCGTGTCCACCACCGGGTAACCCTCACCCTTGGCACCGGGGAAGGAAACGGTTGACGTGGCGGCCAACGCCGCACCGCCACCCCACAACACACCCCACAAGCCCGTGGCCAACCAACGTGCTGTGATCCTGCGTGTCATGGAGTTCTCCTTTTGTGCTGGGTAGAGGCCTCAGTGGTGGTGCCCGTGGGCGCCATGGGCGTGGCCGTGGGTCACTTCCTCGGACGATGCGGCGCGAACCTCGGTGACCTTCAACGCGAACCGCAACACCTTGCCCGCGTGGGGGTGGTTGCCGTCCAGTATGACTTGGGCGCCTTTGATCTTCACAACGGTGAAAATGCGCTCGCCACCACCTTCGGCCACCCCACGCAAGGTACCACCCACCTTCACACCGGGCGGGAAGTCGGCCTTGCTGATGGTCTGCACCAGGTTTTCGTCACGGGTGCCAAACGCGTCCTCGGGTTGCAACACCACAGTGGTGCTGAAACCAACCGACTGGCCTTCCAGCGCCTCTTCGATTTTGGCAAACGTGTTGCCATAACCGCCGTGCAGGTAGGCCATGGGTTCGGTGCTGCTTTCCAGGGGTTTGCCCTGGGCGTCGCTGACCTTGTAGCTCAGGGTCACAACGGTGTCTTTGGTGATCAACATGGTGGGATGGGGGTCAGGGGCATTCTTGCAGGCTTTTGCCTGCCAGGGCGGGTTTAAGGGGGTTCAGGCGCTCACGATCGGTGACCGTTAAGGCGGGCCATTTAAGGGTGTAGGTGCGGGTTTCAGGGCGTTCCTGGGCCACTTTGGCACCCCGCACACCCGCTTTCAGCACATCCTGCAAGGCCTGTTGGGCAGCCTCTTCCGAGGAGAAGGTTCCCAAAGCCAGACCAGGTTGGAGGCTGGGGTTGTTGACATCGCGAAACTCCACCTTGGCCTGCCTCAGCTCGGCTTTGCGCCGCTGCAGAGCGTCGGCGTTGCCAAATTTGCCCAAATAGACAACCCAGCGGGCGGGCAAAACGTTGTCTTCCAAGGCCCAGCCGGAGGGCACACCCGGTTCGGCCAAAACCTGTTTGAGGCCATCCACCTGGTTGGCAGCGTAACCACTGGCTTGCCAGCAACTGGTGGGTTCGGCGACGGGCGGCGGCTCAGCGGTCGCCCCAGAAGCCGGTTGAGATGGCACACCACGTTCGGTACCCGCCACCCGCCATTCGAGTTTGTTAGGCGAGACTTGGGCAGCGAGCCGCTCGGGTTCCCGGGGGTCGGTGGGCATCCAACCCAGGCTTTCCAAATGACCGTGGTGGTAAGCCCAGGTCAGCGCATTCGCGACCAACAGCAACACAACCACCCACCTCAGCATGGCCGCACACTCACTTCCGCGCTGGTGATGTCGGTGGTGCCATCCGCGTTTTTTAAGCGCAGCGTTCCTTGCGGCCCCACACCCGCAGCGGTGCCCGTTTGCCCGTTGGAGAGCCGCACCGGCAAGCCGGCCAACGCGTCCAGCGCTGCGAAACGTGGGGCAAACGCGGGAAACCCATCCCGTTCAAACACCAGCAGGTCTTGGACCAAGGCGGGGGCCACCGCGGCCAGCCATTGCCCCGCGTCGCGGTTGTGATCGGGGCCAGGCAGGTCACGCAAGCCCACGGGAGGCACGGGTGCCATGCCCGGCGCGGTTTCAGCGGCAGGTGGCAGCAGGTCCTGGGGGGGTACAACGGGGGTGGCCAGGTTCAAACCCACACCCACCACCGCATAGCGTTGGGTGCCCACGCTGGCTGTTTCGACCAATATGCCCCCCAGTTTGCGGCCATCCCACCACAGGTCGTTGGGCCATTTGAGCCGTATACCAGGGTGCAGGTGCTCGGCCAAGCTCACCCCCACGGCCAAAGACAAACCCGACCAGTCGTTAGGGGCCAATGGCAATCCCAAAGAAAACGTGAGCGAGTCACCAGGCTGGCTGACCCACCCTTTGCCACGGCGACCACGGCCAGCCGTTTGTTCAACCGCAACCAACAAAACCGGTTCGTGCTGCCCCGCCCGGGCACGCCGCATCAGCTCCGTGTTGGTGGAATCGATAGCGGGCAGCACCTCTACGGAAAAACCCGGCAACACGGGCTGTATTGCCTGCCAAAGGTCTTCAGAAACCCGCGTCAAGGTGGACAAAGCCTGTGCCATGGGTGTGTCAGGACCGAGCCACTTGGCGAGGCCGTCTGGACGCCGATTTGGGTGCCAGCATGGTGCCCCTGCACCCCGGGTTGCCGCAGCGGCAGGCGTATTCGGCCTTGAGCTTGGGCGTGTAGCGCTCATCGATCACCAACCCATAGTCGTAAAACAGCTCCTCCCCTGCCGCGATGTGGCGCAAGGCCCGGATGAACACCCGGCCCTCGGCGGTTTCATCGGCTTCGCAGTTGGGCTCGCAGCTGTGGTTGATCCAGCGGGATGAGTTGCCACCTTGTTTGGCATCGATCACGTGTCCATCATCGATGTGGAAGTAAAACGTGTGGTGGGGGTCGGTGGGGTCGTGGGGGTGGCGGCGCAGGGCCTCGTCCCAAGTGATGACCTCGCCCGTGTATTCAATCAAGGTCTCGCCGGGTGCCAAATCGACCACGGCATAAACCCCCCTGCCGTGCACCCCAGAGCGGCGAACCTGCAAGCGACGGGTACCGGCAGGTGCGGTGGTCTTGGCTTCAGAGGCCTTCTGAGAGGATTTTGGAGGCACGGCCAGAAATTTGGTAAGGTGAATGTATGCGGGTGCGCGCAGGTGCGTGCACGCAAGTGCGCGTGCGCGCACGGGATTGGATTGTAGAGATGAAAGCAGACAGCAGCAGCAAAACCTTGGTGATCGCCGAAAAACCGTCGGTCGCGCAGGACATCGTTCGCGCCTTGACGCCCGTTACGGGCAAGTTCGAGAAACACGATGACCATTTTGAGAACGACCGCTACGTGGTCAGCTCGGCCGTGGGCCACTTGGTGGAAATCGCCGCACCCGAGGCCTATGACGTCAAACGGGGCAAATGGAGTTTCGCCCAGTTGCCGGTCATCCCGCCGCACTTCGACCTTAAACCCATCGACAAAACCAAGTCGCGGCTGTCGGCGGTGGTCAAACTGGCCAAACGCAAAGACGTGGGCGCGCTGGTCAACGCCTGTGACGCCGGGCGCGAGGGCGAGCTGATCTTCCGCTTGATCGAGCAGTACGCCGGTGGCGCCAAACCCCTGAACAAGCCCGTGCAGCGCTTGTGGCTGCAATCCATGACACCACAGGCCATCCGTGACGGCTTCGAGCGCTTGCGCAGCGACGAGCAGATGCGTCCCCTGGCTGACGCGGCCCGCAGCCGCTCCGAGGCCGATTGGTTGGTGGGCATCAACGGCACCCGGGCCATGACAGCCTTCAACTCGCGCGATGGCGGTTTTTTCCTGACCACCGTGGGCCGTGTGCAAACCCCCACCTTGGCGATTGTGGTCGAGCGCGAGGAAAAGATCCGCGCGTTCCGAAGCCGCGACTACTGGGAAATCCACGGCACCTTTGGGGCCCAGGCCGGGTCGAACAAAAAACCCACCGGTGAGGGCGCCGACGCCGAACAAAAAGCCGATCGCTTGTGGGACGAAGCATCGGCGCAAGCCATCGCGCAGGCGGTGCGCGGCCAGCCGGCCACCGTCAGCGAAGAGTCCAAGCCCACCACCCAGGCCAGCGGTCTG
Source organism: Pseudomonadota bacterium (assembly GCA_041158605.1). Classification (GTDB taxonomy): domain Bacteria; phylum Pseudomonadota; class Gammaproteobacteria; order Burkholderiales; family Burkholderiaceae_C; genus JBEBBB01. The sequence continues at coordinate 734 of JBEBBB010000127.1, read as the reverse complement.
TTGTACGACCTGACCAGCTTGCAGCGCGAGGCCAACGGGCGGTTTGGCTTTTCGGCCAAAACCACCCTGGCGCTGGCGCAAAGCCTGTACGAAAAACACAAAGCGCTGACCTACCCGCGTACCGATTCGCGCGCCTTGCCCGAGGACTACCTGCCCACGGTGCGCGACACTTTTGCCGTGTTGGCCGCCAGCCCCATGGGCCACTTGGCCCCCTACGCCAAACAGGCGTTGGAGCAGGGGTACATCAAGCCCACCAAACGCGTGTTCGACAACAGCAAGGTAAGTGACCACTTTGCCATCATCCCCACGCTGCAGACCCCCAGCGGTTTGAGCGAGGCCGAGCAGAAGCTGTACGACCTGGTGGTGCGCCGTTTCCTGGCGGTGTTTTTCCCGTCGGCCGAGTTCCAGGTCACCACCCGCATCACCACCGTCAAGCTGCCAACGATGGAGCACCATTTCAAGACCGAGGGCAAGGTGTTGGTCAAACCCGGTTGGATGGCCATTTACGGCAAAGAGGCGGCCGACGAGGTGGCCGATGCCAAAGAGGGCGACAAAGGCCAGAACCTGGTCGCGGTGGCCGCGGGCGAGCGTGTGCGCACCGAACAGGCCGAGGTCAAACCCCTCAAAACCCGCCCGCCAGCGCGTTACTCCGAAGCCACCTTGCTGGGGGCCATGGAAGGGGCGGGCAAGTTGGTGGACGATGACGAGTTGCGCGGTGCGATGCAGGAAAAAGG
>JBEBBB010000126.1:0-3890 GCA_041158605.1 Pseudomonadota bacterium | reverse complement strand
CCGAGACAGGGCCGAGCGGCAAAAATGGGGGTTTTGACCCAGGAAATGGCGTTGGGGCGCGCGGGGGTCCAAGTCGCGGTTGGTGAAGTTGCAGCGACCACCGCCCGAGATGCGGATTTTTTCGGCCACCTTGGGGGCGTGGTCAATCAGCAGCACCCGCAGGCCGCGCTGGCCGGCCAAACCCGCGCAATACAGGCCTGCCGCGCCGGCACCAATGATGGTCACGTCTACATGTTGCATGCCCCGAGTATGCCCGCCACACCGGGTGGCGCTTGGGTGGGTGCGATCAACGGGGCATCATACGGACCTGGCCCTGGCTGGCCAAGGGTACAGGTTCGCCCAAGAGGTAACCTTGGCCAAAGTCCACACCGATGTCTTGCACCCGTTGCAGGGTGGCTTCGTTGTAGACGTATTCCGCGATGGTTTTCAGGCCCATCACATGCCCGATGGCATTGATCGCTTGCACCATGGCCAGGTCGATGGGGTCGTTTTCGATGTCTTTGATGAAGCTGCCGTCGATTTTTAAAAAATCCACAGGCAGGTTTTTCAGGTAGGCGAATGACGACAAGCCACTGCCAAAGTCGTCCAAAGCGAACAGGCAACCCAGTTGTTTCACCTCTTTGATGAAATGCACCACTTTGGACAGGTTGGCCACAGCCGCCGTTTCGGTGATTTCAAAACACAGGGTCCCTGGTGGCAGGTGCAGGTTTTCCAGGGTGGCGTGCAGCGTTTGCCGAAACCGTTCGTCGGACAATGAGGCCCCCGACAGGTTGATGCAGTACACCCCATCGAGTTGGCCTTTCTGCCGTAGGCGGTCACCCATCCAGGCCAAGGTGTTGTTGATCACCCATTGATCGATGCGGGGCATCAGACCGTAGCGCTCTGCCGCGGGCAAAAACGAACCGGGCAGTATGGTTTTGCCGTCTTCTTCCAGCCGCACCAAGATTTCGTAGTGCCGTTGTTCGGTGGAGCTGGGGTGCAAGGGCACGATGGGCATCACGTACAGACGCAGCCGGTCTTGGTCCAAGGCGGCTTGCAGCCGGTTGACCCATTGCATCTGGCCCTGTTGTTCCAACAAAGCGCTGTCGGTGGCTTCGTACACATGTACCCGGTTGCGCCCATCTTCTTTGGCCGCGTAACAAGCCGCGTCGGCCCAAGACAGTACCGTTCCAATGTCGTGCTCAGATGGGTCTATGGTCACCAGTCCGACCGAGACACCAATGGCGAAGGCTTTTCCCTCCCAACCAAAGCGGAAGTCGGCAATGGCTTCTCGGACCTTGTCGGCCAGTTGCACCGCGCGCTCCAGGGGGCAGGATTGCAAAATCAGACCAAACTCGTCACCACCCAAGCGCGCCAAGGTGTCGGCGGCCCGCAGGTGGGTGCGGATGAGTTGGGTCACCTGGCGCAACAGCTCGTCACCGGCCACGTGGCCACAGGTGTCGTTCACCACCTTGAACTGGTCAAGGTCCAGGTAACACACCACGTGGTTGTCCCCGTTTTGGCGCGGTCGGGCCATCAATTCGGCCAGCCGTTTTTCAAACTCCCGCCGGTTGGGCACACCGGTGAGCGCGTCGTGGCTGGCCTGGTGCGACAGCTCGCGGGCCAGGTTGAGGGTGACTGTGACGTCATGGAACACCAGTACCGCACCGATCACAAACCCTTCCCGCGAGCGTATGGGGGCGGCGGTGTCCAGCACCGGCACGGCATCTAAGTCGCGGCGCAGCAGCAGGGCGTGTTCGCGCCGGGGCATGACCTCGCCCCGTTTCAACACCTCGCGCACCGGGTGAGGCAACATGGCACGGGTGTTTTCGTCTTGCAAGCGGTACACCTGGCTGACCAACTGCCCTTTGGCTTGGTGCGCGGGCCAGCCGGTGAGGCGGGCAGCCACCGGGTTGATGTACTGGATCACCCCGGCCTCGTCGGTGGTGATCACGCCATCACCTATCGATGCCAGGGTAACCTGGGCCAAGTCCCGCTCGCGGTTGAGTTGGGTCTCAAATTGTTTGCGCTCGGTGATGTCGCGCACCAGGCCCGTGAATTGCTGGCCCCCACCCATCTGGTGTTCGTTCACGGCGATTTCAAAGTACTGGCGTTGCCCGCCGGCCCTGGCCATGCGCAACTCCAGTTTGGCACCGGCGTGGCAAAGTTTGTCGAGACCGATGCCCTGCGCACTGCCAGCTTTTTCCAGCACCCGTGTGAACGGCTGGCCCAACGCCGCGGCCGAACCCACCCCCAGCAGCTTTTCCGCCCCAGGGTTCAGGCTGGTGAGCACGCCATCGCGGGTGAAGGTGACAATGCCGTCGCGCATGTCCCGCACGATCGCCAGGGTTTGGTTGGTGGCCTGCTCCAGCGCCTCGATCACCTGGTTGTAGGCCTGCGCGACCTGGCCCACCTCTGTGAAGGTTTCAACGGGCACCCGTTGGCGCAAATCACCCGACTGGCGTTGGTTCTCCATGGCTTCCAGCAGGTCGATCAATTCGGTGCGGGCCCCGTGCTCGGCCACGTTCAAGCCGGTGCGTTCGTCTTCTGGTGTGACGCGCAACCACCCATGGGGTGTGCAAAAACGCAGAAACACCCAGGTGCACAGGGCACACCAAAGCCCGCACACCACGATGCCCAGCAACTGCACCCCCACTTGGGTCCAACGGTCATGCCCCGTGCCCAGGGCGTCTAGGTCACCAAACAGGCCGACAGCCAATGTGCCCCAAATGCCAGCCACCAGGTGTGCGGGGATGGCACCCACCGCATCGTCCATGCGCCAGGCCAGCAGCTTTTCATTCGCCCAGGCCATCAACAAAGCCCCTACCGCACCGATCAAAACCGCTTCGAGTGCCGATACGGCGTGTGCGCTGGCGGTGATGGCCACCAGGCCCGCGATCAGGCCGTTCACAAGGTACATGGTTTCGTGGTAACCCCGCCACAACCGGGCCAATACCAGGCCAGTGGTGCAACCAGCGACACCGGCCAAGGTGGTGTGCACCAGGATGCCGGGCACGCGGTGGTCAAACGCGAGTGTGCTGCCCCCGTTGAAGCCCAGCCAACCAAAACACAACAACAAGGCACCCAGCATGGCCATGGGCAGGTTGCCTGCGGGTATCACACGGGGTGGCTGATCGGGGGGGAAGCGCCCGGTGCGGGGGCCCACCACCCAGACCGCCACCAACGATACCCACCCACCCACGCTGTGCACCACCGTGGAACCCGCAAAGTCCACAAAACCCAGCTTTGCCAACCAACCTTGACCGCTGTCGGGCCATGCACCTCCCCATGCCCAATGCCCGAACACCGGGTAAATCAAACCCGACACCAGAACCGACACCGCCAAATAGGCCCCAAACCGCATGCGCTCGGCCACCGCCCCCGAGACGATGGTGGCGCTGGTGGCACAGAACATGATTTGAAACAGCGCAAAGCCCAGCAGGGTGGGCCGGCCGTCTATTTGCTCCAAGAACCCAAACAAGCCCGTGCCCAGCCAGCCCCCCCAGGTGGGGCCAAACATCAATCCAAACCCCACCAACCAAAACACCAGCGTGGCCACCGCAAAGTCCGACACGTTTTTGGCCGCGACGTTGATCGCATTTTTGGCACGGGTCAAACCCGCTTCCAGGCACAAAAAGCCGGCTTGCATCACAAACACCAGGGCTGCACAGAGCAGTATCCAGAGGGTGTCCACGGAAGGGGTGGGGGGCATGTGGCTGAACCTTGGGGCTGTGTGGTGGCGGTGTGTTCAAGCCGAGCAAGGGCTGTGCCAGATACTTGCGTCGGGTTATCCAGTCTGCGATGACCCAGGGATCCCGAAAGCCCTGAGGAGGCTGGTGATCAGCCCCGTGCGAAGGCGTACGGCAGTTCCTCTGTGCGGTCTTTCTGCGCCACTGCCAACAGGCCTTGCA
>JBEBBB010000125.1:0-8875 GCA_041158605.1 Pseudomonadota bacterium | reverse complement strand
CGCCCCATTGGCCATGCACCTGTGGGCCGACCAATTGGGCGCCGCAGCCGCGCCAGCGCTGGCCCGTTGGGAGGGCGTGAACCTGCTTGCTGAGGTGCAGGCCATGACGGACCTGCCGGTGGTGTTTGCCCGCGACACCGTGGCGGCTTGCACCGCCGAGTTGCTGCAGGGCCACGGCCAACGCTTGCGCGACTACCTGTACGTGTATGTGGGCACCTTTGTGGGTGGGGGCTTGGTGATGGGTGGGCACCTGCTCACCGGGCAGCGGGGCAACGCGGGCGCCATCGGCTCTATGCCCTTGGACCTGGCCCGGGGGGGCGTGCCCCAGCAGCTGTTGGAGGTGGCGTCGGGGTGGCAACTGGAGCGCGCGTTGGAAGCGGCCGGCCTGGACCCTTTGCTGGTGCACCAAGACGCCATACTCGACACCACACACGCGCCCTTGGTGCTCGCCTGGTTGACCCAAGCCGCTGACGCGTTGGCCATGGTGGCCACCTCGTCTGTGGCCCTGTTGGACCTGGACGCGGTGGTCTTGGATGGTTCGCTGGCACCGGGCCTGTTGGCCGCGCTCAAAGCCCAGACCGAACAGGCCCTGGCCCGTTACCAACAAGCGGGCATACAGGCGCCCGTGTTGCACCAAGGCAAGGTGGGTGCCCACGCCCGTGCCTTGGGGGGGGCGCTGTTGCCCCTGCACACCCAGTTTTTCCCCGACAAAGACATCTTCCTGAAACAGGATTTGGCATGACACGCCTTTACATCGATTCAGCGGCACCGGCCGAATGGCGGGCCGCCACCGAGGCCGCGCTGGTGTGCCGCGCCACCTGCAACCCCTTGCTGATGCAGGCCGCAGGGTGGCCTGTCACGCTGAACACCGCCGCCGAGCTGGTGCACCAGGCAGAGGCGGTGGGCCTGGTAGAGCTGCACCTGCAGGCCTGGCCCAGTGCCCCTGGGGATTGGTTGACCGTCGCCCTGCAGCTGGCCGGTTTGTCCCCCCGGGTGGTGGTGAAGTTGCCGGCGTTGCCCGACGCCTTGCGCGCGGCGCAGGTATTGAAGCGCCGGGGCACCCGCGTGCTCATCACCGCGGTCAGCAACCCCCTGCACGGACTGTGGGCCACCGAGGTGGGTGCCGATTTTGTGGCCCCCTATGTGGGGCGTTTGAGTGAGGCGGGCCGCGACGCCCACGCCCTGATCGACACCTTGGTGGCCTTGCAAAACCGCCAGGGCCCGGTGGTGTTGGCAGCCAGCGTTCGCGACCTGGACACACTGGGCTGCCTGGTCCGCCAAGGGGTGGGCGCGGTGACGCTGCGCAAAGCCCTGCTGGACGAGGCTTTGGCCGACCCGGCCACGCTATCGGCGGTGGCACAGTTCGAGGCGGTTCGGGTAGGGACCAGCGCGGGCTGAGCCGGCTAGGGTGTCGGCTGTGTGGGCTTAGCGGCCACCCGTGGCAGCTCCAGCGCCACCATCAGGCCACCGGGCTCGGGGTGCTGCAACCGCACATCACCCCCGTGCCGCCGCACGATGTCGCGCACAATGGCCAGCCCCAGGCCACAACCGTTGCCCGTTTCGGTGCCCCGGAAAAAACGCTCAAACACACGGGCCCGCAAGCCAGGGGGTATGCCCGGGCCGTTGTCCCGGACCCAGACGGTGTGGGTGTCCTGTGTTGATGACAGGCCCACCGTCACCTCGGCGCCCTCACCAGCGTAACGGATGGCGTTGTCCACCACATTGGCGATGGCCTCCCGCAACAAAGACGGTTCCGCCATCACCCAGGCGGCCTGCTCCACCTGCTCGTCCCAGCCCAGGTCCACATGGGCTTTGAGCGCCCTGGGCACCCATTCGGTCACCTGGGTTTGGGCCAGCGCGCGCAGGTCCACCCGTTGCATCCGTGTCCAGGCGGCTTCCGGCTCGGCCCTGGCCAAGGTCAGCAGCTGCGACACCAGGTGCGCGCTGCGGTTAGCGCTTTCGAGCACGCGCTCCAGGCGGTGTTTCAGGTCTGGGTCGGTGGCACGCGCCAGGGCCAACTCCGATTGGCTTTTTAACCCGGCCAGGGGGGTGCGCAGCTGGTGCGCGGCGTCGCCAATGAACCGCTTTTGGGTTTCCAAGTGGCGTTGCGCGTCTGCCAACAAGGTGTTCAGCGCATTGGCCAGGGTGTGCAGCTCTTGGGGCGCGCGGTCCAGCTGGATCGGGGTGAGGTCACTGGCCGCCCGGCCCTCCACATGCTGGGTCAAGCGTTTGATGGGGGCCAAGCCTGCGCGTATGCCCAGCCACACGATCACGGTCATCAGCAGCACCAGGGTGGACAGGGGCAACAGCATGTCCACCAGGATGCGCTGCAGCAGCTGTTCGCGGGTGTTGTTGCTGCGGGCCACCTGCACCAACACCCGTTGTGGCGGGGCGTTGACCTCACCGTCCAAGGTCAGGTAGAGCGCCACGGCCCGCACACGCTGCGAGCCGCTGGCAGGTTCGCCCGTTGGCATCTGGCCGTCGTAAAAATATGGCCGGTCCGGCTGGGGGTTGTTCTGGGTTTCGGTTGGGGGCGGTGGCAGGGTTCGGTTGCCCAGCACAAACTCACCGGGGGGCGAGCTCACCATGTAGAACTGGCGGTCTTCGGGGTCCGCTTCCAATACCGCCTGCGCCGATCTGGGAAAGTCCACCAGCAGGCCATTGCCCAAGGGCTTGAGTTGCCGGGCCAAGGAACGGCTGGATTGGAGCAAGCCGTTATCCAGGGCTTGGTCCACGTAGCTGGCCGCCAGGCGGTAGGCTGCCGCCCCCCCCGCCATCCACAACACCACTTGTGGCACCAACACCCACAGCAGCAACTGGCGCGACAACCTCAGGCCGTGTGGCCCGACCGGTTGTGGTGGCGTGGGGGGCTGTGCCTCTGGCATCAGGGTTCGGTCGCTTCCATCAGGTAACCCAGGCCGCGCACCGTGCGGATCGACAGCCCAGAGCCTTCCAGCTTGCGCCGCAAGCGGTGGATGTAGACCTCGATGGTGTTGCCGCCACCCGCCTCGCCGCTTTCACCAGCCCATGTTTGGTTGATCGCGTCTTTCTGCACGACCGTGTCGCGTTGGGCCACCAACAAGGACAACAGCGACCACTCTCGCCCGCTGAGCTCCAAGGGCTCGCCCCGCACCAAGGCACGGCGCCTGTCGTGTTCCAACTTGAGCCCGGCCCATTGGTCGGCGGCGCCCGGTTCCACCACCGGTTGCCGGCGGCGCAGCAAGGCCTGCAACCGCGCCAGCAACTCGGGCAGGTCGAACGGTTTGGTCACGTAGTCGTCCGCGCCGGCCTGCAGGCCAGCCACACGGTCGTCCAAGGCGTCGCGGGCCGAGAGCAGCAGCACCGGCAAGGCGGCTTGGCGCAGGCGCAGGTGTTTCAACACGCTGAGCCCATCGACCATGGGCAGCCCCACATCCAACACGGCGATGTCAAACGGCTCGCGTTCCAGCAGGTAATCGGCCACGGCCCCGTTGGGGGCGTGTTCCACGGTGTAGCCGGCACCCTCCAGTTGCGTTTTGAGGGCATCGGCCAGGATGGCGTCGTCTTCGGCCAACAAAAGTTTCATGCGCCCAGCTTAACGGAAACGGGCGGTTCTGGCGCCGCACCCGTTCATCTTTCATTAAGGGTTTAACCTGATGTTAATAAATTAACGAAATATTAATAATTGAACCCGGTACAGCCTGCTACACAGCCGTGCCCCTTTTTTTACACACCGGTCCATTCCAAGGAGACACCCCACCATGCGTCAAACCGTTTATTTCAAATTGGGCCTGTTGGCCGCTGCCACCCTGTGCGCCACCACCGCTGTGCGCGCGGGCGAGGTCGAGGTGTTGCACTGGTGGACCAGCGGTGGCGAGGCCAAAGCCGCTGCCGCCCTGAAAGAACAACTGCAAGGCAAGGGCCACACCTGGAAAGATTTTGCGGTGGCCGGTGGTGGTGGTGACAACGCCATGACCGTGCTCAAGTCCCGCGTGGTGTCGGGCAACGCACCAGCCGCCGCCCAAATCAAGGGCCCATCCCTACAAGAGTGGGCGGCCGAGGGTGTGTTGGCCAACATCGATGACGTGGCCAAGGCCGAAAAATGGGACACCCTGCTGCCCCCGGTGGTGGCCAACGTCATGAAGTACAAGGGCAACTACATCGCGGTGCCGGTGAACGTGCACCGTGTGAACTGGTTGTGGGCCAACCCCGAGGTGTTCAAAAAAGCCGGGACCAAAGTGCCCACCAACTGGGACGAGTTTTTTGTGGCCGCTGAAGCGCTGAAAAAAGCTGGCGTGATCCCCGTGGCCCACGGTGGCCAAAACTGGCAGGACTTCACCACCTTTGAAAGCGTGGCGCTGGGCGTGGGTGGTGCCGACTTTTACAAAAAGGCCCTGGTGCAACTGGACCAGGCCACCCTGACCGGTGCCACCATGACCAAGGTGCTCGACACCTTCAAAAAGGTCAAAGGCTACACCGACAAAAACGCCCCAGGCCGCGACTGGAACCTGGCCACCGCCATGGTGATCAAGGGCGAAGCTGGCATGCAATTGATGGGCGACTGGGCCAAAGGCGAGTTTGTGGCCGCCGGCAAAACGCCGGGCAAAGACTTTGTGTGTGCGGCCGCCCCCGGCACCGCCAAATCTTTCACCTTCAACGTGGACTCTTTTGCCATGTTCAAGCTGAAAAACGAAGCCAATGTCAAAGCCCAGAAAGACCTGGCAGCGGCCATCATGTCCACCCCCTTCCAGGAGGTGTTCAACCTGAACAAAGGGTCCATCCCCGTTCGCCTGAACATGGACCTGAAAAAGTTTGATGACTGCGCCAAACTGAGCTCCAACGACTTTGTGTCCACCGCCAAATCGGGGGCTTTGGTGCCCTCCGTGGCCCACGGCATGGCCATCCCCTCGGCCGCGGCTGGTGCCATACAGGATGCCGTGAGCCAGTTCTGGAACGACGACAAACTCAGCACCAAAGACGCACAAGCCAAGATCGCGGCGGCCGCCAAAACCAAATAAACCGCCATGTCGGCCACGCCACACACCACCACCCATTGGCTGCCCAAGCTGGTCATCGCGCCCAGCTTTGTGCTGTCGCTGTTGTTCATTTATGGTCTGATGGCCTGGAACGGTTACCTGTCGTTCTCGGCCTCGCGCATCCTGCCCAACTACGAGTGGGTCGGGCTGGCACAGTACGAGACCTTGTTTGGCAACGAGCGTTTCCGGGTGGCCTTGACCAACCTCGCCATCTTTGGCGTGTTGTTCATTGGCGGGGCCATGGCCCTGGGTGTGGTGCTGGCCGTTTTGCTCGACCAAAAGGTGCGCGGCGAAGGGGTGTTGCGCACCATCTACCTGTACCCCATGGCGATCTCGTTCATCGTGACGGGCACCGCCTGGAAATGGATGCTCAACCCTGGCCTGGGCCTGGAGCACCTCATGCACCAGTGGGGTTTCGAGGGTTTCACTTTCGATTGGTTGGTCAACCCCGAGATGGCCATTTATTGCGTGGTCATTGCGGGGGTGTGGCAAAGCGCGGGTTTTGTGATGGCCTTGTTCCTCGCGGCCTTGCGCGGCATCGACGATTCCATCATCAAAGCGGCACAGGTGGACGGGGCCAGTTTGCCCACCATTTACACCCGCATCATCCTGCCCAGTTTGCGACCGGTGTTTTTCAGCACGCTGATGGTGGTCAGCCACCTGGCGATCAAAAGTTTTGACCTGGTGATGGCGCTCACCGCCGGTGGGCCAGGCTTCTCAACAGATTTGCCAGCCACGTTCATGTACGCCCACGCCTTCACCCGAGGCCAGATCGGCCTGGGGGCTGCCAGCGCCACTGTGATGCTGGCCACCGTGGCCGCCATTGTGGTGCCCTACCTGTACTCTGAATTGAGGACCAAACGATGAGCCGCCTGACCTGGCACCGGGTGTTGTTGTGGGCGGTGTTGTTGTTGTTTGCCGCCTGGTTTTTGGTGCCCCTGTACGTGATGTTGACCACGTCACTCAAAGACGCGGAGCAATTGCGTACCGGCCACCTGTTGAGCCTACCCACCGACCCCAGCTTCGCCGCTTGGGCCAAGGCCTGGGGCACCGCTTGCACGGGCATACAGTGTGACGGTCTGCAGCCCTTCTTTTGGAACTCGGTGGCCATGGTGGTGCCTGCGGTGCTGGTGTCCACGCTGATCGGTTCGGTCAATGGCTATGTGCTGAGCAAGTGGCGTTTTCGGGGCAGCGAAACCCTGTTCGCGTTCATGTTGTTTGGGGTTTTTATGCCCATGCAGGTGGTGCTGTTGCCCATGAGCCAGGTGCTGGGCACCCTGGGCATAGCCAGCTCGGTTTGGGGCCTGATCCTGGTGCACGTGGTGGCCGGCATACCCAGCACCACGCTGTTTTTCCGCAACTATTACGTGGGGCTGCCCGACGAGCTGATCAAAGCCGCCATGCTGGATGGTGCGTCGTTCTGGCAAATTTTTTGGCGCATTGTGGTGCCCCTGTCCACCCCCATCATGGTGGTGACATTGATCTGGCAGTTCACCAACATTTGGAACGACTTTTTGTACGGTGTGGTGTTTTCTGGGGCCGACAGCAAACCCATCACCGTAGGCCTGAACAACCTGGCCAACACCAGCAGCTCGGTCAAAGAATACAACGTTGACATGGCCGCGGCCTTGATCGCCGCCGCACCCACGTTGTTTGTGTACATCGTGGCCGGCAAGTTTTTTGTGCGCGGGCTCACAGCCGGCGCCGTGAAGGGATAACACCATGGGCGCGCTCGCCATCCGCGACATCCGCAAAACCTACAACCAGAACACCCACATCCTCAAAGGCATCAACCTCGAGATCGACGCTGGTGGGTTTTTGATCTTGGTCGGCCCTTCGGGTTGTGGCAAATCCACCTTGTTGGCCATGATCGCCGGCCTGGACGACCCCACCTCGGGCAGCATCCACATCGGCGACCGGGAGGTGACCCGCCTGCCCAGCAAAGACCGCGACATCGCGATGGTGTTCCAGAGTTATGCGCTTTACCCCAACATGACCGTGGCGCAGAACATCGCTTTTGGTTTGGAGATCCGCAAGGTGCCCAAGGCCGAACGGCAGGCGGCTGTCGAGCGGGTGTCCCAGATGCTGCAGATCGGCCACCTGCTGGACCGCAAGCCGGGCCAGCTGTCGGGGGGGCAGCGCCAGCGCGTGGCCATGGGCCGGGCCTTGGCCCGCGACCCCAAGTTGTTTTTGTTTGACGAGCCCCTGTCCAACCTCGACGCCAAACTCCGCGTGGAGATGCGGGCCGAGATCAAACGCCTGCACCAGGCCACCCGAACCACCACCGTGTACGTAACCCACGACCAGGTCGAGGCCATGACCCTGGGCGACCGCATCGCCGTGATGAAAGACGGGGTGGTGCAGCAGTTTGGCACCCCCAACGACATCTACACCCGCCCCGCCAACCGCTTTGTGGCCGAGTTCATCGGCTCGCCGGCCATGAACATGGTCGAGGCCCAGCGCACCCCACAAGGGCTGTTGGCCCATGGCACGGCGCTGGCACTGGACGCCGCCCAACAATCTGCCGTACTGTCTCACGGCGCAGCAGAAATCACCTACGGTTTGCGACCAGAGGCCCTGGTTTTTGCGGACAATGGCCTGGCAGGCACCCTCACGATGATCGAACCCACCGGCCCCGAAACCTACACCACGGTCGACACCGCCGTGGGTGTGTTGACTGCCCGTGTACCCGGCCTGTTGAACGCCCAGGTGGGCGACACCGTGCACCTGCAGTGGTCCACCACCGACGTGCACCTGTTTGACCGCGCCACCGGTGTGCGGTTGGCCCTGTGAGCACCACCACCCACCGCCCTGTGGGGGTCGGTTTGGTGGGTTGGGGCTACGCCAGCGCCACCTTCCACGCCCCCCTCGTGCAGGCCACCCCCGGCCTGCGCCTGGTCGCCGTGGCCAGCAGCCGCGAGCACCCTGCGCAAGCTATGGGCAGCCAACCTTGGGATTGGGTGGGCAGCCCCGAGGCCTTGCTGGCGCGCGCCGATGTGGATGTGGTGGTCATTCCCACCCCCAACCAAACCCACCACCCCTTGGCGGCCATGGCGCTGGCCGCTGGCAAACACGTGGTGGTGGACAAGCCTTTCACCCTGACCGTGGCCGAGGCCCAGGACCTGATCCAACGCGCCACCCAGGCCCAACGGGTGCTGTCGGTCTTTCACAACCGCCGCTGGGACAGCGATTTTCTGACCCTGCGCGCGGTGTTGGACAGCGGGGTGTTGGGGCGGGTCACCCACATCGCTTCGCACTTTGACCGCTACCGCCCCCAGGTGCGCCAGCGCTGGCGCGAATCGGCCGATCCCGGCGCGGGCCTGTGGTACGACCTGGGCCCCCACCTGTTGGACCAGGCCCTGCAACTGTTGGGACCACCCGAGGCCATTTGGTTGGACACCCAACAGCAGCGCGATGGGGCTTTGGCCGATGACCTGTTCCACGCGGTGTTGCGCTACCCAGGCCAGCGCGTGGTGCTGCACGCCAGCGCCCTCACCGCCGCGGTGGCACCCCGTTGGGCCGTGCACGGCACCGAAGGCAGCTACGTGCAACACGGCCTGGACCCCCAAGAAGACGTGCTCAAAACCGGCGCGGCCCCAGGCGGCCCGGGGTGGGGCGTGCACCACACCCCCGGTGTGTTGACGCTCCGAGACGGCGACGCGTTGCGCACCGCTGCCGCCCCCATGCAACCCGGCGACTACCGCGCCTACTACGCGGGTCTGCAACACGCGCTGGCCACCGGTGCGCCTGCCCCCGTCACCGCCGCTGAAGCCTTGGCCGTGATGGCGTGGATTGCGGCCGGGCAACGCAGCGTGGCCACCGGGGCCTGGGCCACCCCATGACCCCCCACCCCACCCGTT
>JBEBBB010000124.1:0-9010 GCA_041158605.1 Pseudomonadota bacterium | reverse complement strand
TGGACAAGGTCAAGAAGGGCAAACCGGATGGACACCACCTGCTGGTCATCCCCGCAGGCAACCTGACCATCAACCCCACCCTGATGCCCAAGTTTCCCTTCAGCATCGAGAAAGACTTTGTACCAGTGGCCATGCTGGCCAAAACCCCCAACGTGCTGGTGGCCCACCCTGGCACGGGTTTCAAAACCGCACAAGACCTGGTCAAGGCCGCCAAAGCCAAACCCGACAGTTTGTCGTTTGCATCACCCGGTATCGGCAGCGGCCTGCACCTGGCGGGTGAACTGTTCAAATCGCAAACCGGCACCGACATGCTGCACGTGGCTTACAAAGGCTCCCCGCCCGCCATCAACGACCTGTTGGGTGGGACGGTACCGCTGATGTTCAGCAACCTGCCCACAGTGCTCGCTCACATTCGCAGCGGGAAACTGGTGGCTTTGGGCCTGACCGATAGCACACGCACCCCCGTTGAACCGGGCATACCCACACTGGCCGAGCAAGGTATCAGCGGCATCGTGGTGCCCTCTTGGTATGGCCTGTTGGCGCCCGCAGGCACCCCTGCTGATGTGGTGGACCAGTTGGCCAAAGACGCCCAGGACATTCTGGCCCAGCCGGCGGTGCGCGAACAACTCAAGGCCCAGGGCCTGAGCGAATGGTCGCTCAAAACCACCGAATTCGGGGCCCACATCCGCAACGAAACCGCCAACTGGGCCCGCATCATCAAGGCCCGCAACATCACGATGGAATGAGCGCCGTGGCCGACACCCCCAACCCCAACGTCTTGCTCACCATCGTGCTCAAGCACCACCCCGGTTTGGTGCTGGACGATGTGCAGGCCAAACTCAAAGCCAGCGAGTGGTGGGACCGTTTCCCCATCCCGGGCACACGCGTGGTGTCCTGGACCGTGGCCATGGGGTTTGGGCAAATCGTGACACTGGAGGTGCCACCCCACCTGCTGGGTTTGGTGAACCTGGAGCTGGAGCGCTCGGCTTGGGGGGTGTTCCGCACCGAGGTCTACCCCACCTACGACTTTGTCCCGGTGCGCGAGAGCATCATCGAGCGCGTTCGCGCAGGGGGGCAGTGATGGGCCCGGCACCGCTCCAACGCGTGGTGTGCCCCACCGCACCCGACCTGCCCCACGCCACCTGGACCCAAAGCTGGCGCATCGGCACCGAAGTGGTGGTGTCGGGCCAAACCGCGCACCCGGCCAGCCGGCAGGCGGCCGAACAAGGCCAGCCCTTGGGTGCGTACGAACAAACCCTGGTGGTATTGCGCAAGCTGGAAGCCCTGGTGGTGGCCGCCGGGGGCCACAAGTACAACATCGTCAAAACCGTGGTGTACCTGACCGACATCGCCGACAAAGACGAGGTGGGCCGCGCACGCCGCGATTTTTTTGAAGGGCACTACCCCAGCGCCACCCTGGTCGGCGTCTCGGGCCTGGTGTTCCCGGAGCTGTGCGTTGAGATCGACGCCTGGGCCCGGTTGGATGTGGACCTGCGCCAGGGCACAACCCTGGTCACCCCTTGAGGACAACACATGGATTTGGGTATTGCCGGTAAAAAGGCCCTGGTTTGCGGCGCTAGCGCCGGTCTGGGTTACGCCTGCGCCAAAGCGCTGGTGCAAGAGGGTGTACACGTGGTGGTGGTGGCCCGCACCGAAGGGCCACTGCAAGAGGCCGCTGACAAGCTGCGTGGTCTTGGTGCAGGGGCTGTCGATTGGGTCGCGGCCGACGTGACCACCGCCGAGGGGCGCGGGCGCATCCTGCGCGCCCACCCCGAGGTCGATATCGTGGTGACCAACGCTGGGGGTCCACCACCGGGTGATTTCCGGCAATGGGACCGCGACACCTGGGTGGCGGCCTTGGAAGCCAATATGCTCGCCCCCATCGAGTTGATCAAAGCCACGGTGGACGGCATGATGGCACGCGGCTTCGGTCGTATCGTGAACATCACGTCCAGTGCCGTCAAATCGCCGGTGGATGGGCTGGGCCTGTCGAATGGCGCGCGAAGCGGCCTGACCGGTTTTGTGGCCGGTCTGGCCCGCAGCACCGTGGCCAAAGGCGTGACCATCAACAACCTGTTGCCTGGCACGTTCGACACGGCACGTTTGGCGGGCAATTTTGCAGCCCAGGCCAAACGCGAAGGCCTGCCCGTGGACCAGGTGAAGGCCAACCGCCTGGCCAAACACCCGGCCCACCGCTTTGGGCAACCCGACGAACTCGGCCACACCTGCGCTTACCTGTGCAGCGTGCACGCCGGTTACATCAACGGCCAAAACATCCTGCTGGATGGCGGCTCGTTCCCCGGGGTCTTTTAACCCCAGCACACAGGAGATACAACACATGCCCGGATTGCACATCGGTATCGCTGGCGGTGGCGTGGGCGGCTTGTCCGCTGCCATCGCCCTGCAAGCACAAGGCCACCGCGTGACGGTGTTTGAACAGGCCCGTGGCTTTTCACGGGTCGGTGCCGACATCAACCTCACCCCCAACGTGGTCAAGGCCATCGACGGTCTGGGTGCCGGTGCGGCCATCCGGCGCCTGGGCGCACGCCCTACCTTCCGCATCAGCCGGGACTGGGACACCGGCCAGGAAACCTCCCGGCTGGGCATGAGCGATGTGGCCGAGCAGCAATACGGTGCCCCGCAGGTCACCATCCACCGCGCCGACATCATCGCCGCCCTGGCCGAACGTTTCCCCATCGAACACATCCAATTTGGCAAGCGCACCATGGCCGTTGAACAAAACGACCAAGGGGTGACCTTGCGTTTTGAAGACGGTAGCATGCAGCGCTTTGACGCGGTCGTGGGCGCCGATGGCATCCACTCCCGCGTGCGGGCGGCGGTGTTTGGTGACGAATACCCCCGCTTTACCGGTGTGGTGTCGTTCCGTTCGGTGGTGCCCACCGAACGCGTGCAACACGTGCCCGAGATCGAAGCCTTCACCAAGTGGTGGGGCCCCACGCCCCAAAGCCAGATCGTCACTTTCCCCTTGAACCAAGGCAAAGAAACCTTCATTTTTGCCACCACCGGCCAAGACAGCTGGACCGAAGAGTCCTGGACCAGCGAAGGCGATGTCAACGAGTTGCGCGGCTTTTACAAAGACTTCCACCCCGACGCCCGCGCCTTGCTGGACGCCTGTGACACCACCCTGAAAAGCGCCCTGTACGAGCGCGACCCCTTGCCCCACTGGTCCCAGGGCACCGTCACCTTGTTGGGCGACGCCTGCCACCCCATGCTGCCGTTCATGGCCCAGGGCGCGGGCATGGCGATCGAAGACGCGGTGGTGCTGGGCCGCTGCCTGGGCCCCGCGACCGACCGCGCCAGCGCCACCGCCGCCTTGCAACGTTACGAAAAAACCCGCCTGGAGCGCACCGCCAAGATCCAGATCGGGTCGCGTGGCAACCAGTGGATGAAAACCCAAGGCAACGCCGATTGGGTGTACGGCTACGACGCCTGGAACGTGCCGCTGGCCACCGCCTAACCCCTTCCCACCACCCACCACCCACCACTGGAGCACACCCGATGACATTGCACCGCCGACACCTGACCCTGGGCGTACTGAGCGCCTGTATCGCCGCCGGACTCCCACTGGGCCTCGCGCACGCTCAGGGCTTCCCGGCCAAGACCATCACCCTGGTGGTGCCCTTCCCACCTGGGGGGGGGCCCGACATCGCCGCACGGGTGTTGGCCGAAAAACTCGCGCCCGCGCTGGGCCAACCGGTGGTGGTAGAGAACAAACCAGGCGCAGGGGCCCTGATCGGTGCCAACCAAGTGGCGAAATCCCCCGCCGATGGCCACACCCTGCTGTTCACCCCCAACACCATGGTGATCTCCCCCCACGTGCTGGCCCCCGGTGCGGGCGGCGGCGTGGATGTGCACAAAGACCTGGTGCCGGTGGTGGCCCCTGCCACCACCCCCTTGGTGCTGGTGGCCCACCCGTCACTGGGCGTGACCACCCTGAAAGGGCTGGTCGAAGCGGCCCGCAAAACCCCTGGCGTCCCCTATGGCAGCGCCGGCAACGGCTCGCCCATGCACTTTGCGGGCGAGATGCTCAAAAAATCCACGGGCCTGGACCTGCTGCACGTGCCCTACCGGGGTGTGGCACCCTCGGTCACTGCGGCCTTGGGGGGCGAGGTCAAGCTGTTGTACGTGGGCCTGGGCGGCGCCTTGCCACACATCAAGTCGGGCAAGCTGCTGCCCTTGGCCGTGACCGAAAAAAGCCGGTCCTCGTTGATGCCCGAGGTGCCCACCGCCACCGAACAAGGCGTGGCCAACGTGGAGGTGAACGCGTGGTACGGCGTGTTCGCTCCTGCGGGCACCCCGCCCGCGGTCATCACACGGTTGAACACCGCCTTCAACGATGCGATCAAACTGCCCGACGTGCGCGAGAAATTCAAAGGCGCGGGGATCGAGGCTGTGGGCGGTTCTTCGCAAGTGCTGGCCGACTACATGGCCGCCGACCGCCAAAAGTACGGCACCCTGGCCAAAGAGCTGAACATCAAGGCCGACTGAGACACCCGCCATGGCCACACCTGGCACCCCCAAACGGCCCAACTTCCTGTTGTTCGTCACCGACCAACACCGGGCGGACCACCTGGGGTGCTATGGCAACCGGCAGGTGCGCACACCCCACATCGACAGCCTGGCCGCGCGCGGCCAGCGCTTCGACAACTTCCATGTGGCCACCCCCATTTGCCAGCCCAACCGGGCCTCGCTGATGACCGGGCGCCTGCCCAGCGCCCACGGTTTGCAAATGAACGGGCGCGAGTTGTCGCTGGGCGAGCGCACCTTTGTGGACACGCTGCGCCTGGCGGGTTACCGCACCGCGCTGGTGGGCAAATCCCACCTGCAGAACATCACCACCTCACCCACCGCGTGGCCCGGTTCGGGGCCCCGCTGGCCCGAGGCCCGGCTGCCGCACCCCGGCACCGGAACGGCAACCGAGGGCCTGGGGTATGGCCAAGAGGTGTGGCGCCGGTGGGCCGACGACCCGCACTGGGACCTCGCCAAACCCTACTACGGCTTCGAAGACGTGACCCTGACCATCGGCCACGCCGACGACCAGCACGGGCACTGGCGCCGCTGGATACGGCAGCAGGTGCCCGACGCCGACCGGCTGATCGGGCCCGCCAACGCCATCCCCACCCCCGGGCTGCAACTGGCCGCACTGGGCCAGGCGTGGCGCACACGGGTGCCGGCCGAGCTGTACCCCACACACTACATCGCACAACAAACCTGCGATTGGCTGGCCAACCATGCGGGCGGTGACCAGCCTTTTTGGGTGCAGTGTTCGTTCCCCGACCCGCACCACCCCTTCACCCCCCCGGGGCGCTACTGGGACATGTACCACCCGGACGACATGCCCCTGCCCGCCACCTTCCACGCCACGCCCACCGACCCTGCGCCCCCTTGGCGCTGGCTGCGCGAGCAGCGCGACAAGGCCGCTGGATTCAAACCGGGTTATGGCAGCTTTGCCTGCACCGAACAAGAGGCCCGTGAAGCCACCGCGCTCAACCACGGCAACCTGAGCTGCATCGACGACGCGGTCGGCCTGGTGCTGGCCCAGTTGGCGCGTTTGGGGCTGGAAGGCGACACCGTGGTCCTGTTCACCGCCGATCACGGCGAGCTGTTGGGCGAGTACGGCTTGATGTTCAAAGGGGGTTTGCACCACACCCCATTGACGCGTGTGCCCTTCATCTGGGCCGACCCGGCACAGGCGGCACCTAGCACCACATCGGCCTTGGCACAAACCACCGACATCGCTGCCACCGTGCTGGACCGCGCGGGCCTGCCCCCCCACAACGGCATGCACGGGCGCTCCTTGCTGCCGGTGGCCGCAGGGCTGGCCACCGGGGTGCGCGACCACCTGCTGATCGAAGAAGAAAGCCAGCGCAGCGACTTTGGGCTGGACCGGCGCCTGCGCATGCGCACGGTGCGCACGGCCCAACACCGCCTGACGGTGTACGACGGCCAGCCATGGGGCGAGCTGTTCGACCTGGCACAAGACCCCCACGAGCTGCACAACCTCTGGAACGCCCCAGCGGCACAGGGCGTGCGCGCCCACCTCACCGAACAACTGGCCCGCACCATGCTGGCCCACGCCGACAACAGCCCTTACCCATCGGCTGGGGCTTAAAAACCGGGCTAGGACCGCGCCGGTGTTGTTGGCAGAAACCGCTCGGTCAACAACGCCCAATACGCGGCCCCCACAGCCACATTGGCATCGTTGAAGTCGTAACCCGGGTTGTGCACCATGCAGGCGTGGCCGGCAAACCCGCCATCACCGGTTTGGCCGTTGCCGATCAGCAGGTAACAACCCGGCACCCGCTCCAACATAAAAGCAAAGTCCTCGCTACCGGGCAAGGCGGGGGCCTGGAGCGTGGTGCGCTCCGGGCCCACCAAGGCCTGCGCCACCTCGCGGGCGAACGCGGTCTCGGCCGGGGTGTTCACCAGCACCGCATACCCCGCACGGTAGTCCACGGTGGCGGTGCAACCGTAACTGGCCGCTTGCTGTTGGGCCAGCTCGGTGATGCGGGTTTGAAGCAAGGCCCGCACGGCGCGGTCCAAAGCCCGCACCGAGAGCTGCAAGGTCACATCGGGCGGGATCACGTTGTTGGCCTCACCGCCGTGGATGGCACCCACGGTGACCACCGCCATTTGCAGCGGGTCCACGTTGCGCGACACCACCGTCTGCAAGGCCATCACCAGGCTGGACGCCGCCACCACTGGGTCGGTGGCGCGGTGCGGCATGGCCCCATGCCCGCCGTTGCCATGCAGGGTGATGGTCACGTAGTCCGAGGACGCCATGGCTGCGCCCTCGCGCAGCGCCAGGTGCCCCACCGGGTAACCCGGCATGTTGTGCATGGCGAATATCGCATCGCAGGGGTATTTGTCAAACAGCCCGTCCTGCATCATGCGCAGCGCGCCACCCATGCCCTCCTCGGCAGGCTGGAACACCAGGTTCAAGGTGCCATCAAAATCCACCGCTTCAGCAATGTGGCGGGCAGCGGCCAACAGCATCGCGGTGTGGCCATCGTGGCCGCAAGCGTGCATCACACCAGGGCGCACACTGGCATGGGCCAGTCCAGTGGCCTCGTGTATGGGCAAGGCGTCCATGTCGGCGCGTATGCCCAAACGCTTGGGGCCCGTGCCGCGGCGCAACTGGCCCACCACACCGGTGCCCCCCAAACCCCGCTCCACCCGGTAACCCCAGCCGGTCAACAAACGGGCCACCAATTCGCTGGTCCGGTGTTCGTCAAACCCCAACTCGGGGTGCTGGTGGATGTCCCGCCGCACGGCCACCAGCTCGGGGGCCTGTGACTGCAAACGCTCGATCAAAGGGTGCACAGCCGCCCCCTTCACTGGGCTTGCAAACCGATGGTTTTGGCGATCTGCTGGTAGTGGGCGGTTTCTGCCACAAACGCCTTGTCCGCCTCAGCCAACGATTGCAGGGGCGCCACCTCCTGGCCCATGGCAAACAAAGCGGCTTTCAACTCGGTGTCACCCAGCGTTTTTTGCAGGGCTTTGTGCAAAGCCTGCACCACCGGCTCTGGCGTGTCGCGTTTCACAAAATAACCGGTGCCAATCTCGGCGGTGAAGGTTTTGAGGGCCTTGCTTTCGGTGGTGCTGGGCACGTCGGGCAACAAGCGCTGGCGCTCAGGGGTCAACACCGCCACGGCTTTTAACTTGCCCTGTTTCACCAAATCCACCTGTGCCTGGCCATAGGGGGTGATAAACACATCCACCAGATCGGTGAACAGGTCTTTCACCGCATCTGCTGCCCCTTTGTAGGGCACGTGGGTCATGTCCACACCAATGTCCTTGGCCATTTTCGCCCCGAGCAGGTGGTAGAACGAGCCCACCCCCACGCTGGCGTAGGTCATGGGTTTGCCCTCTTTGGCCACTTTTTGGGCGTAAGCCACCAACTCATCGGCGTTTTTGGCCGGGAAGTTCGCACGCGCCAAGATGGCCATGGGTGCCAACGCGATCCGGTGCACCTGCCGAAAATGCTCGGGTTTGTATTTGATGCTGGGTATGGCCATGGGCGCCAGGATTAACTCGTTGGGCGACCCTTGAAACACGTTGTACCCATCGGAGGGGGCGTTCAACACCTTTTGGGCGGCGATGCTGCCGCTGCCACCACCCAGGTTCTCCACGATGGTGGCCTGGCCCAAAGCGGCCCCCAAAGGCACATGCACCCGGCGGGCGATGTTGTCAGACAGGCCACCGGCGGGGTAAGGCACCATCAAGGTCACGGGTTTGGTGGGGAACGCCGCAGTTTGGGCCCAGCCCACACCGCAGCCAGCCGACCACACCACCACGCCGGCCACAGCCGCCCAAAAGCCACGTTTGTTCAAGCGCATACAAGTCTCCTGGTTGTTTGCGCCATCGTATGGGCCACCAAATCAGATGTCCAATGAATTGTTTTCCTGATTTTGATGCGTATGACACATAATTGACGGCACGCTTCACCATGGAACTCCGCCAACTCAAACACCTGCTGGCCCTGGTCGAAACCGGTTCTTTCAGCCGGGCGGCCGAACGCCTGCACATCACCCAATCGGCCTTGTCGCGCAGTATTCAAGGTTTGGAGACCGCCCTGGGTGGCGCCCTGATCGACCGGATCGGCAAACGCAACGAACCCACCCCTTTGGGCTTGACCGTGGCCGAACACGCGCAGCAGGTGCTCCATGGCGTGGAAGACCTCAACCAAGCCGTGCGCCACCAGCGCGAGGGGCGCATGCGGTCTTTGCGCCTGGGGCTGGGTTCAGGCCCGGGGGCCTTGCTCATGACACCGCTGCTCCAGCACATGGCGCAGCACCAACCCGGTGTGCCCACCGAGGTCACACGCGGCGCCACCGACCTGCAGTTGCAGGCCCTGCGCCACCGGGAATTGGACGCCCTGGTGGTGGATATACGGCGCGTGCCACCCGCAGCCGACCTTCGCATCGAGCAACTGGTGGACATGCAGGCGGGGTTCATTTGTCGGCGCGAGCACCCCTTGGCCCAGCGC
>JBEBBB010000123.1:0-6993 GCA_041158605.1 Pseudomonadota bacterium | reverse complement strand
GGATGTGTTGACCGAAAATGCCACCGAGTTCCGGCGGCTGTTGGCGCACAACCCCAAAACCCGGGTGGTGTGGTCCCACGTGGGGTTCGAGCCTTTGCTGACCCGCAGCCCCCAAGAGGTGCGGGCTTGGCTGCAGGCCCACCCCAACCTGTACATGAGTTTCCGGCTCAACCGGGGCGCGCCCATGCCGGGGGCGGCCCTGAACCCCCGCGGCCAGCTCAAGCCGGAGTGGCTGGCGCTGATGCAGGCCTTCCCCGACCGCTTCATGCTGGGTAGCGATTCGTTTTACGACCAGACCGGTGTGGCCCGTGGTGGTGGGGAACCGGGCTCCAACGCGGGGCTGAAAGCCTTGCGGGCTTTGATCGATGCCTTGCCCGCACCGCTGGCCCAAGCGGTGGCCAGCGGCAACGCGGTTCGGTTCTACAAGTTGCCACGGCCCTGAGGCCGCGGGGCTGTCACCAGTTCGCTTCGCGCTCGGGTGTGGCGCGGATGCGGTGCACGGTCAGGTCGGCACCGTCGAACTCTTCTTCTTGTGTGAGGCGCAGGCCCATGGTGGCCTTGAGGGCGCCATAGACCACCAAGCCACACACACCTGCCCAGGCCACGCCCATGGCGGTGCCCAGCACCTGGGCGCCCAGGCTCACGCCGCCCAGCCCGCCCAGGGCCTGTTGCCCGAACACCCCGGCGGCCACACCGCCCCAGGCGCCGCAAATGCCGTGCAAAGGCCACACACCCAGCACGTCGTCGATCTTCCAGCGGTTTTGGGTCAGGGTGAACAGGCCCACAAACACGGCACCGGCCACGCCACCCACCACTAGGGCGCCCAGGGGGTGCATCAGGTCGGAGCCCGCGCACACGGCCACCAGGCCGGCCAAGGGGCCGTTGTGCACAAAGCCCGGGTCGTTGCGGCCCATGAGCAGGGCGGTCAGGGTGCCGCCCACCATGGCCATCAGCGAGTTGACGGCCACCAGGCCCGAGATCTTGTCCACGGTCTGGGCGCTCATCACGTTGAAGCCGAACCACCCCACGGTGAGGATCCAGGCGCCCAAGGCCAGGAAGGGGATGTTGGATGGCGGGTGGGCGCTGATGGCGCCGTCTTTGCGGTAGCGGTTGGACCGGGGGCCCAGCAGCAGGACCGCGCCCAGCGCCAACCACCCGCCCACCGCGTGGACCACCACCGAGCCGGCAAAGTCGTGGAAGGCGGCACCGGTGGTGGCCTCGATCCAGGCCTGCACACCAAAGTGGTTGTTCCAGACGATGCCCTCAAAAAACGGGTACACCACGCCCACAATCACGGCGGTGGCGATGAGCTGGGGCCAGAACTTGGAGCGCTCGGCGATGCCGCCCGAAATGATGGCGGGTATGGCGGCGGCGAAGGTCAGTAGGAAAAAGAACTTGACCAGGTCGTAGCCGTTGCGCTGGGCCAGGGTGTCGGCGCCCACGAAGAAGTGGGTGCCGTAGGCCACGCCGTAACCGACCACAAAGTACACCACCGTGGACACGGAAAAGTCGACCAGGATTTTGACCAGCGCGTTGACCTGGTTCTTCTGGCGCACGGTGCCCAGTTCCAAAAACGCGAAACCGGCGTGCATGGCCAGAACCATGATGCCACCCAACAGGATAAAAAGGGCGTCTGTGCCCTGTTTTAGTGCGTCCATGCTCGAATTTGGTGATTGTTGATCCGAAACCATGCAAACACAAGGGTTTGCCGGTGCCGCACCAAATGCAAGCAATTAGCGCGCCAACTTGGTGTTGTTTGGGGTTGTGTGCCCGGTTGTGGCACCAAGTTGGCGATTTTGCCCGGGGTGTTGGCGGTTACGCCAGCTCGGCCATCAGTTCGATCTCGACGCAGGCGCCCAGGGGCAGCTGGGCCACGCCGAACGCGCTGCGGGCGTGTGCACCCACTTGGGGCCCAAACACCTGGCTCAGCAGCTCGGAGCAGCCGTTGGTGACCAGGTGGTGTTCGGTGTAGGTGGGGCTGGAGTTGACCAGGCTGAGCACCTTGACGATGCGTTTCACGCCGTTCAGGTCGGTGCCGGCGGCCTGGCAAGCGGCGTGCAGGGTGCCCAGCAGGTCGATGGCGATGGCGCGCGCGGCGCGGTTGCCAGTGGCGGTGTCCATGTTGGTGCCCAGTTGGCCGACCCAGGGTTGGCCGCCTTGTTTGGCGATGTGCCCGCTCAGCAGCACCAATTTACCGGTTTGCACAAAGGGCACGTAGGCGGCTGCCGGGACGGCCACGGGGGGCAACTCGATCTGCAACTGGCGCAGGGTGTCGTAAACGCTCATGGTGGGTTTCCTGTGGTGGGGTGTGTGCCCCGGGTTGGCAAAGCGCCGATTCTAGGCACTGGCCGGGAAGGCGTCTGGCGGGGCCACCGTCACCCCGACCGAGAGCTGGTGGGCGCTGCCGCCCTGGATCACCCCGCGCAGGGGGGACACGTCGCCAAAATCCCGCCCCCAGGTGAGGGTGATGTAGTCCTCGCCGGGGCGCCCGGTGCCCCAGCGGTTGTTGGTGGGGTCGAAGTCGTGCCAGTCCCCCCCCGCGTACACCGACACCCAGGCGTGCGACGCGTCGGCGCCGATCAAGCGGGGTTGCCCCTCGGGCGGTTGGGTGAGCAGGTAACCGCTCACGTAACGCGCGGGCAGGCCCAGGCTGCGCAAGCAACCGATCATGATGTGGGCAAAGTCCTGGCACACGCCTTTGCCCTGGGCCAAGGCCTCCAGCGCGGGGGTGTTGACGCCTGTGCTGGCGGTTTCGTACACCAGGTCGCGGTGGAGCTGGCCCATCAGGTCGGTGCAGGCCTCCAACACCGACCGTTTCGGGGTGAACAAGGGGCGGGCCAGGTCGGCAAAGGTGTCGCTGCGCGGCACGTAGGGTGAGGCGTACACAAATTCGCTGGCGGCGCAAAAAGGGGCTTGGGCCCGGTACAACATTTGGTCGCGCAACACCTCCCACGGGGTGTGGTGGGCCGTTTCTGTGGGCTTGGGGGGGCCTGTGTCGACCAGGCTGTCGGCGGCCACCAGCAGTTCTTCGTGGGGTTCCTGTAGCGCAAAAAACAGGCGCCAGTTGCCGAACGCATCGGTGGAAACGGTGCTGTGCGACGGCTGGGGCGTGATGGACAGGTGGTGGCTCTGTACGGTTTGTCCCAGCAGGTCCAGGGGGCGCAGGTGGGCCAGGTGCTGGGCTTGTACCACGGCAGACTGGTAGCGGTACTGGGTGGTGTGTAAAACGCGCAGGCGCATGGTGGGCTTAGGTGACCAGGCTGCTGTTGATGCGGTCGGCGTGGCTGAAGTAGCGGTGCCCCAGGCGGTCCGAGAGGTCCATGGCCGACTGGCTGCAGTGTTGCAGCAGCTCTTGCAGGGCGAGGTGAACGCCGGGGCCAGGCATGCTGCCCGCCAAGGCACCGCTGAGGGCGATCAAGTCCCAGGCTTGGGGGTTGGGCAACGGGTCGAGCAGGGTGTGTGCCGGTTGGCCATCGGCCTCGGGCAGTTTGGCCACCCGGGCCCGCAGGGTGGAGAGCACCCAGGCCAGCGAGCGGGGGTTGTCGCGGTGTATCACCAGCAGGTCGAGCAAGGCCACCAGGTCGCGCCGCTGCTGGTAATGGGCGTGGAAGGTGATGGTGCTGTCAAAAAGGGCCAGCAGTGCCTCGTAACCACTCTCTTCAAAAAGGCTGCCGTGGGTGAGCGCCAGTTCCAACGCGCCAGCCAGGGTGCTGAGCCGTTCAATGTGCCGCCCGATGCTGAGCATGCGCCAGCCGTCGTCGCGCACCATGCGGTCGGTCTGCGCCCCAGTGATGGCTGACAACAGCTCGCTGGCTTCTTCCAGGGCCTCTTGGGCGTCTTGGCTGGCGTACTCGGCGTCGGCGCTCAGCCCCCGGTTTTGTGCCGCAAATTCGGCGTCCAGGCGCTCGATCAGGTGGCGTTGTTCTTGCGACAACCTTTCGCGCACGTGGCCAGCGGCCAGCCGCAAGGCCCGCAGGTTAAAACCCACGCTGTGGGCGCCGGAATCGGCGTCGAGCATGGCCACCAGTGCGCGCTCAAACACCCGCCGTGCTTGGGTGGCATCGGGCACGTCGGGCAGCACCAGGCCATTGGCTTTGGCGCAGGCCGACAACCAGGCCAGCAGCTCCGGCGACCCTTCTTCTTCGCCCTCCAGGCAACGCAAGGTGATGCGGGCCAGCCGCACGGTGTTTTCGGCGCGTTCGGTGTAGCGGCCCAACCAAAACAGGTTCTCAGCGGCCCGGCTGGTCACCACGCGTTTTTGCAAGGCCATGGTCAAGGTGCTGGGGGCGCTTTGGAGCAGGCTGGTACGGTCTACCTCCCCATGGGTCAAGGCCCAACAATCGGCACTGCTGCCGCCGCGCTGCATGGACGCAATCTGCTGCCCCATGGGCGCCAAGCGCACCATGCCACCAGGAAGTACCCGCCACGATTGCGGGCCGTCGGCCAGGGCAAACACGCGCAACATGGCTGGCCGTGGTGCGATGTCTGTGGCCCGCCAGGTGGGGTTGTTTGAGAGCGGCAGGTAGGCTTGCAGTGTGTGTTCGTCGGGCTGGCGCACGATGCGCCCGGTGAGGCGCTCCACCCCTGCAGGGCTCAGCGCCGGGCCAATCTGGGTGTCTTGGTGGCGCAGGTAGGTGCTTTTGATGACGCTGTGCCTGACCAGGGGCAGGGCGGAGGGCAGGGTTGCCGCTTCACCGCACCACCACGTGGCCAAAGAGGGCAAGGCCAGGGGTTCGCCCAGCAGGTGCTCGCTGATGGCCGGTAAAAAACCCAGCACCGCACTGGATTCAAGCGGGGCTGAGCCTGGCGCGTTGGCCACCAGCACATGCCCGGCTCGGACCGCTTGCATCAGGCCCGGCACGCCCAGGGCGGAATCGCTGCGCAGCTCCAGGGGGTCTAGCCACTCGTCGTCCAGCCGTTTGAGCAGCACGTCCACTGGCTCCAGCCCGTGCAGGGTCTTGAGGTAGAGCCGGTTGTCGCGCACCGTCAGGTCGTTGCCCTCCACCAGGTTCAGACCCAAATACCGGGCCAGGTACACGTGTTCAAAATACGTTTCGTTGTAGGGGCCAGGTGTCAACAAGGCCACCCGGGATTCGGCCCCACGGGGTGACAAAGCCAACAGGCCCTGCATCAGTGCTTTGTAGCTGGAGGCCAGGCGTTGCACCCGCATCTCGCTGAACGCCTTGGGAAACTGGCGCGAGATGGCAATGCGGTTTTCCAGCAAATAACCCAGCCCCGACGGGGCTTGGGTCCGTTGCGAGACCACAGCCCATTGGCCATCGGGGCCACGCGCTAGGTCGAAAGCGGCGATGTGCAGCCAAGTGCCGCCGGGCGGCGTGCAACCCTGCATGGCCCGCATGTAACCGGGGTGCCCCAGCACCAGGGCGGCGGGCAGCAGGGCTTTTTCGAGCAGGGTGCGGGGGCCATAGATATCGGCCATCACCGCATTCAACAAGCGGGTGCGCTGCAAAACCCCTTTTTCGATACCGGCCCAGTCTTCGGGGCTGACGATCAGCGGAAACAGGTCCAGTGACCAGGGCCTTTGGAGGCTGTTTTCGTCGGCGTACACGTTGTAGGTGACGCCGTTGTCCCGCAGTTGTTGTGCCAGGTTTTGTTGGCGTCGGTTCAGGTCGCCAAAACCTTCAAAACCCAGGTGTTCAAAAAAGGTGTGCCAGTGCGGTGTCAGTTCGCCAGATCCGCTGCCGCCTGAGCGCAACTCATCAAAATGCCCCGTGGCTGCCGGCAGTGCAAGGGCCGCTGCCAGCCCCGCCGCGGTGGTGGGGCTGTCGGGTCCATCGAACAGGGGCAAAGACGGGGTGTTCACCGCACAGAGTATGCCTCAGGGTCAGCGCCGCAGGTCGAGCGTGAAAGGGAACTCGCGGCTGGGGGCAGCGGGTGAGGCTGTGACCCGGCCCGGTGTGTGGCCCATTTGGAAAAAGCGCGCCAAGCGGCGGCTTTCGGCCTCGTAGGCGTTGACCGGGAAGGTGTTGTAGTTGCGGCCACCCGGGTGGGCTACGTGGTACTGGCAGCCGCCCATGGAGCGGTTCATCCAAGTGTCCACGATGTCAAACACCAAGGGCGCGTGCGCGCCGATACCAGGGTGCAGGGCGGAAGGTGGGTTCCAGGCTTTGTAGCGCACGCCGGCCACGTGTTCACCCACGGTGCCCGTGCTTTGCAAGGGCAGGGTGCGGCCGTTCACGGTGATGGCGTAGCGGGTGTCGTTGTAGCCGTTGACCCGCACCTCCAGGCGCTCCAGGGATGAATCGACAAACCGCACCGTGCCGCCGGGTGCACCTTCCTCGCCCATCACGTGCCAGGGTTCCAGCGCGTTGCGCAGTGTCAGCTCCATGCCCCGCACGGCCACCTGGCCCACCAGGGGGAAGCGGAACTCGAAGTGGGGCTCGAACCAGGCTTTGTCGAAGCGGTAACCGTGTTGGGCCAGGTCGTCGAGCACGTCTTCAAAGTCCATGCGCACAAAGGTGGGCAGCAGGAAGCGGTCGTGCAGCTCGGTGCCCCATCGGCTGAGTTTGCCGTGCCAGGGTTGCTGCCAGAACCGCGCCACCAGCGCGCGCAGCAGCAATTGCTGGGCCACGCTCATGCGGGCGTGGGGGGGCATTTCAAAGGCCCGCAGTTCGAGCAGGCCCAGGCGGCCGGTGGCGCTGTCGGGTGAGTACAGCTTGTCGATGCAGAACTCGCTGCGGTGGGTGTTGCCGGTGACGTCGATCAGGATGTTGCGCAGCGTGCGATCGACCAACCAAGGAGGCATGTTTTGCCCGTGCACGCGGCGGTTTTCTTCGATCTGGTTGAGCGCGATTTCCAGCTCGTAGAGCTGGTCGTTGCGGGCCTCGTCCACCCGCGGTGCCTGGCTGCTGGGGCCGATGAACAAGCCGCTGAACAGGTAGCTCAGCGAGGGGTGGTTGTGCCAATACGCGATCAAGCTGGCCAGCAGCTCGGGCTTGCGCAAGAACGGGCTGTCGGCGGGCGTGGCGCCAC
>JBEBBB010000122.1:0-4820 GCA_041158605.1 Pseudomonadota bacterium | reverse complement strand
TCGACACCTACGACACCGACCGGGTGTACGCCGCAGATGAAAACATCCGCAACTCCACCCGCTCCACCGACTTCATCACCCCCAAAAGCCATGCCAGCCGCGTGTTCCGCAGCGCGGTGTTGCAGCTGGCACAACACCACCCCTTTGCCCGCAAGCTGGTCAATTCGGGTCGGCTGAGTGTGCCCAGCTTCTTGTTGCATTCCACCTTGAACACCCCCGACACCGCCCCCTTCCAAGGGCGAATGGTGCCAGGCGCCCCTGTGGACGACGCACCGTTGGTGCGGGATGGACAGCCCACCTGGTTGTTGGATCAACTGGGGCAAGGGTTCCAGTTGTTGGTGTTCACGCCCGACGCGCCGTTGTGGCTGACCGAACCCGGTCACGCCGCATCGGTGGCGGTATTGGCGCAGGCCCCCATACCCGTACAGGTGTGCCCCATCTCCACACAGGCGTCAGGCGCTGGTTGGTGCGACGCCGCCGGCTTGGCCGCACAACGGTTTGATGCGCAACCCGGTACCTGCGTGTTGGTGCGCCCCGATCAGCATGTGGCTGCCCGGTGGCGTGTTTTTGACGAGCAGGCTGTCCAAGCCGCTGTGAGCCGCGCGACGGCACAACCCCTGGAGGCGGCATGACCCTCAGAAGCGACCCCCATTTTCACGAACCCGGGCGCACCGATTTCCGCGACTACACGCCAGGTGACGACTTCTACGAAGCCCTGATCGATACCCACCGGGGCTTGACCGATGCACAAAGCGAGCTGCTCAATGCCAAGCTGGTGTTGCTGCTGGCCAACCACATCGGCGACCTGGCTGTGCTGCGCGAGGCCCTGGCCTTGGCCCGCGATGGCTTGGTCCCCAACCCGACCTGACCCCCCGTTTTTCACCAGGAGACCTCCATGCCAACGATCCAGAAAATCCACCACGTGGCCTACCGCTGCAAAGACGCCAAGGCCACCGTCGAGTGGTATGTGAAACACCTCGACATGGACTTTGTGTTGGCCATTGCCGAAGACCAGGTGCCCTCCACCAAAGCCCCCGACCCTTACATGCACGTGTTTCTGGACGCGGGTGCAGGCAATGTGTTGGCGTTTTTTGAACTGCCCAATTCGCCTGAGATGGGGCGCGACACCAACACCCCAGACTGGGTACAGCACATCGCCCTCAAAGTGGATACCGTGGCCGAGCTCGAAACCACCAAAGCCCGCCTCGAGGCCAGTGGCATACCGGTGGTGGGTGTGACCGACCACACCATTTTCAAGTCCATCTATTTTTTCGACCCCAACGGCCACAGGCTGGAGTTGGCAGCCGACACCGCCACCCCCGAGATGCTGGCCAAACTCGACGAGGTCAAGTGGGACATGCTCAACGAGTGGGGTGCCACCCGCCGGGCCCCCAAACACGCGGCCTGGATGCACGAAAAAGCCTTCCAGGCTTGATCCGGGTCTGGGGTCAGCCGTTGGACACACCGCTGGCCACATGGCCGGCGGGCACATGGCGCGCGGCGGCCTCGATGTGACCGGTTTGGTCATCGAAGAAGAAGTCGGGTTCAAACTCGCGCAAAAACTCGCCCTTGGCCAGGCCACCCAAAAACATCGCTTCGTCCACCTCAATGTTCCAGTCCATCAGGGTGCGTATCGCCCTTTCATGGGCAGGTGCGCTGCGGGCGG
The DNA here is from genome assembly GCA_041158605.1 of Pseudomonadota bacterium. Lineage (GTDB taxonomy): Bacteria > Pseudomonadota > Gammaproteobacteria > Burkholderiales > Burkholderiaceae_C > JBEBBB01. The sequence continues at coordinate 3,154 of JBEBBB010000122.1, read as the reverse complement.
TCACCAGGGCCGTTCGCACCCGCATCTGCTGGGTGCCCGCTTGTTGCAGCCGGTGCAGCGCCTCCAGCAGGGGTTTAAAAGGTCCGCCAGGCAAGGGCAGGGTGGCTTTGGTGGCCTCGTGGCGCTGGAAAGCGCTCAGCCCCTCGGCTTGAAACACCCGCTCGGCCTCATCGGAAAACAAGACCGCATCCCCATCGAACGCGATCCGAACCTCGTGCGGGTGCGCGTCTGAAGCGTGGACGGACTGGGGGTACACCTGCGCGGCAGGCACACCGACCGCCAGCGCAGCGCGCACATCGCTCAGGTGTGTCGACAAAAACAGGTTGGCCTTGAGTGGCCGCAGGTAACGCCAGGGGGGCTCACCCCGGGTAAAGGCCCCCCTTTCGATGGGCAAGCCATAGTGCTGGGCCGACCGAAACACCCGCATACCCGAGACCGGGTCGTTGCGCGACAAAATGACCACCTCCACACGGCGCTGATCTGTGCCATTAAACGCCAGCAACTTGCGCACCAGTGAAAACGCCACCCCCACTTGGGCGGGCTGTTCCAGTCGGTCCAGTTGCAGCCGCATGTAAGCGCGGTCGTCACCCTGTTCAAACACCTGGTTTTCGGCCTCAAAGTCGAACAAGGCCCGGGACGAAATCGCTACCACCAACTGGCCATCCAATGTCACGCCCATGGTTACCGCCTCCTGTGTTGTGGTGGCAGTGTAGCCTCAGGTGGGGTGGGCTTGTGCAGACAGCGGGAGACCAAACACCTTGTCAAACAGCCAATTGAACACAAAGGTGTAGACCAAAAAAAACACCACCAGCCCCAGGTCCATCACCAACGCGGTCCACAGGCTCACGTCCAACCACCAGGCCATCACGGGCACCAGCCAGGCCACCAGGCCACCTTCAAACCCAATGGCATGGGCGACGCGCCGGCCCAGGCTCCGGCCCCGCACCACCTGACGGGCCTCCCACCACTCGAACGCGTGGTTGAACACCAGGTTCCACACCACCGCGATCACCGACGTGATCACCGCCAGTGCCGTGGTGTGACCCAGACCTTGGTCCGTCATGAGCTTCAAGGCCAGGCTCACCACCACAATGGCGATGAACTCGTAGAGACCCACATAAACAACACGGCGCCAGGGACCTTGCATGGCTTAAACGATCAAGGGGAGGGGGAGGGGAGCCGCTTGACGCGGCGAGACGTACCGCTATTGGACAACAACTCGTATAGCCTTTCGGCAGCCGGGGTGAAACTGCGCCCTTTGCGACGTATCAAACCGATGCGGCGGCTGATCACCGGGTCGTGCAAAGGGATGCTCGCCAACACCGGGTGGTCTTTGGCCGGTACCGCCAAAGACGGGACGGCGGCCACTCCCAGCCCAGCTTCCACCAAGCCCAACAAGGTGGTCACGTGTTGGGCCTCGTAGACGCTGTGTGGCCGTTCGGCCACCCCCGCCAAGGCCAGATCCATCAGCATGCGGTTGCCTGACGATTTCGAGACCGTCATAAAGTCGTATTGACACAACTCCTTCCAGGTGACCTTGCGTTTGCGCGCCAAAGGGTGGTCCTTGCGGCAGGCCGCTACAAAGCGTTCTTCCAGTATGGGTTTGAAGCCTATACCCGCTTCGTCATCACCGATGAAGTTGACACCAAAGTCGGCTTCGCCATTGGCCACCACCGACAACACCTCGTTGGCGCTGGCGTCGTGCACCTTGACCCGAATGCGGGGATAGCGCTCGTGGTAGGTGCGCAGCACCTGCGGCAAAAAATAGTACACGGTGGATGGCACACAAGCGATGGTGACCTCGCCTTTGCGCGCACCCCCCACCTCTTGGATGCCCAGCAGGGTGTCGTCCAGATCATCCAACAGTTGCCGCGCCTTGCGCGCGAATTCGCGACCGATAGCGGTGAGCTCCATGCCACGTGTGTTGCGGTCTATGAGTTGCACACCCAGCGCCGTTTCCAGCTTGTCGATCCGGCGGCTGAAGGCGGGTTGGGAGATGTGAACCGACTCTGCAGCTTTGCGAAAACTTTTCAGCTCGGCCGCTGCGGCAAACGCTTGTAGGTCCGGTAGGTCGAATTGGATGGTCATCTTCAGTCTTGTGTTTGGTGCATCAATTGTTCTAAAAGATGCAATTTACACAATCCTATCGCATCCGCATCATCCCGGCTATGACACATTCCATCCCCTGTGTACTGATGCGATCAGGCACCTCCCGTGGGCCTTATTTCTTGAGCGATTGGTTGCCCCAAGACCCGGTGCAACGCGACCGTGTATTGGTCAGTGCCATTGGCTCTTGGGACCCCACCCAGCTGGATGGCTTGGGTGGCGGCACCACCTTGACCAGCAAGGTGGCCATCGTGTCGGCCGCCAGCCGGCCCGACTGCGATGTAGATTACCTGTTCGCCCAAGTGGCTGTGGACACCCAGGTGGTGGACACCCGCCCCAACTGCGGCAACATGCTCGCCGGTGTGGCCCCTTTTGCGATTGAGCAAGGCCTGGTGCCTGTCAAATCCGGCGCCACCACGGTTCGGGTGCACAACGTCAACACTGGTGCCCGCATCGATGTGCAGGTGCAAACACCCGATGGACACGTCACTTACGACGGTGACGTCTGCATCGATGGCGTGGCCAAACCTGCCGCGCCGGTGTACCTGAGCTTTTTGGATGTCTGGGGCGCTGTCACCGGCCAACTGTTTCCCACCGGGCAGCGCACCGATGTGATCGATGGGGTGGCTGTCACGTGTATCGATGCCGCCATGCCCATGGTGCTGATGCGCGCCCAAGACCTGGGCGTGCAAGGCACTGAGACCGCCGCCACCCTTGACGCGACCCCCGGTCTGTTGGCGCGCATCGAGAGCATCCGCTTGCAGGCCGGCGAGCGCATGGGTCTGGGTGATGTCCGCCAGAGTGTTGTGCCCAAACCGGTTTTGTTGGCCCCACACCCCGATAGCCACAGCATTGTGTCGCGTTATTTCACCCCGCGCAAATGCCACACCGCCCATGCGGTCACCGGTGCGGTGGGGGTGGCCTCGGCGCTGGCACTGCCCGGCACGGTCGCCCACCGCGGTGACCTGGGGCAGGGCACCCAAACGGTTCGAGTGTTGCACCCCTCGGGGGTGTTGCAGATCGCGTTGGACATCGGTGCAGACGACCA
>JBEBBB010000121.1:0-4002 GCA_041158605.1 Pseudomonadota bacterium | reverse complement strand
AGCGCCCTTGCGCCAGGGCGCGGGCCACCTCGGGCACCAGGGCTGGGCCTTTGTAAATCAAACCGCTGTACACCTGCACCACGTCGGCACCGGCGGCGATTTTGCTCCGCGCGTCATCACCCGACAGCACACCACCCACACCGATGATGGGGTAACCCGCGCCCAGGTGGGTGCGCAACTGGCGGATCACCGCGTTGCTGGCCTCCAGCACCGGCGCACCCGACAGGCCGCCGGCCTCTTCGGCGTGGGGCATGCCCTTGACCGCGTCTCGGCTGAGGGTGGTGTTGGTGGCCACCACGCCGTCCATGCCGTGCCGGCGCAGGGTGTGGGCGATCACCTCGATTTGGGCAGCGTCCAAGTCCGGGGCGATTTTCACAAAAACCGGTTTGTACACACCCAGCCGGTCCGCCAGCTCGGCGCGGCGTTGGGCCAACGCCCCCAGCAGCTGGTCCAGCGCCTCGTCGCTTTGCAGGGCGCGCAGGTTTTTGGTGTTGGGGCTGGAGATGTTGACGGTGACGTAGTCGGCGTGGGGGTACACACCGTCCAGGCAGACCAGGTAGTCGCTGGTGGCCTGCTCGATCGGGGTGGCGGCGTTTTTGCCGATGTTCAGGCCCAACAGCATGGGCGTGGCACCGGGTTGCTGGCGCAGCTTGGAGCGCTGCACGTTGGCCAAAAAGGCGTCCAGCCCCTCGTTGTTGAAGCCCAGGCGGTTGATCAAGGCGTTGGCCTGGGGCAGGCGGAACATGCGGGGCTTGGGGTTGCCGGGCTGGCCCTTGGGGGTGACCGTGCCCACTTCAATGAACCCAAAGCCCATGGCGCCCCACGCGTCGATGCAACGGGCGTTTTTGTCCAGCCCAGCGGCCAGGCCCACCCGGTTGGGGAAGCGAAGGCCCGCCAGTGTGACCGGGTCGCTGACGCGGGGTTGCGCCGCCAGGCACATCAAGGGTGTGCCTTGGATACGGGCCAGGTTGTTCAGCGTGAGTTCGTGGGCGGCCTCGGGGTCCATCTGGAACAGGACGGGGCGGGCCAGGGCGTAGGGGAACAGGGACATTGGATAATCGGGGGTTGGGTCCGGGCCACAGCAGACGGCTGCTCAGGCCACGGGCGCCATTGTCCCACCATCCTCCCTGCAACCGTTTTCAGCACACACCATGACCCAAGACGAACTCAAGACCCTGGTTGGCCAAGCCGCCCTGCAATACGTGGAAGACGGGCAGATCATTGGGGTGGGCACCGGCTCCACGGTGAACAAGTTCATCGATGCCTTGGCCACTGTGAAAGACCGCATCAAGGGTGCGGTGTCCAGCTCGGTGGCCTCGACCGAGCGCATGCAGGCACTGGGCATCCCGGTGTTTGATGCCAACAGCGTGGGTGAGTTGGCCGTTTATGTGGATGGCGCCGACGAGATCGACCCCATGGGGCACATGGTCAAAGGGGGCGGTGCCGCCCTGACACGCGAAAAAATCGTGGCCGCCCAGTCGCGCCGCTTTGTGTGCATCGCCGACGATTCCAAATGGGTGCCCGTGCTGGGTGCGTTCCCGTTGCCCGTGGAGGTGATCCCCATGGCCACCAACAACCTGGTCCGCCGGTTTGCGGCCCTGGGCGGGGTGGCCAAGGTGCGCCTGAAAGACGGCCAGCCCTTGGTGACCGACAACGGCCAACACATCTTGGACGTGACGGGGCTGCAGGTGCACAACCCCTTGGCCTTCGAGACCGATGTGAGCCAGTGGCCCGGTGTGGTCACCGTGGGGGTGTTCGCCCACCAAAAGGCGGCTGTGTGCCTGCTGGGCACCGCCCAAGGCGTCAAAACCGTGGTGTTCTGAGCCGGCTGACCTGCCCGCCATCCAGCCAGCGGGCAGCGTTCAGAACCGGATGCCCGCGGGGTTGGTGCCGCGCGGGGTGACCGGGGCCACGGTGGTGGTGCCCGCGTTGGCCGGTGGTGCGCCATTCGCGGCCGGCTCGCCGGTGTTGGCCGTGGTGCCCGCAGCGGTATTGGCACTGGCCTGTAGGGGCACCAGCGGTGAAGGTGCTGGGTTTTTGTAACCCACTGGCAGGGCACTTTTGGCAGGGTAACCCGCAGCGGCCAGGTAGCGCTGCCACTCGGCCTCGTTGTAACCCTTCATGCCTTGTTTGCCTATGGTCAGGTAGGGCACCGTTTGGGCACCGCTGAGTTGCTTGAGCGCATCGGCATCGGCTTGGGTGGTGACCGTTTTTTCGGTGTAAGGCACACCTTGTGTGTTCAGGTGTTTGCGGCCCACGTCACAGGCATTGCACTCGGTGCCGGTGTAGAGCACCACCGGGAACCGGGCCATGCTTTGCCGCAGCACAAAAGGCACGGTGCCGCTGGTGCCGGCGGTGTCTCCGGTGCTTGCAGCAGCTTCACCACCGCTGGCGCCCGTGGGTGCGCTGGGGGGGCGGTCTGTGAACGTGACCTTGCCGTCGGGGCCCACCACCCGAAACACCCCTTGCGCCAGAACCGTGGGCGCACACGCGGCCAGCACCAGGCCACATGCCAACCACCCCCAGGCCAGTCTTGTGGGTGGGGTTTTTGTCAGAAAGGGGTGTGCCATGTGGGGCTCCGGTGGTGTGGGGATCAGGCCATGCCTTGGTGGCGCAAAAGGGCATCGATGCTGGGTTCGCGGCCCCGAAACGCTTTGAACGAGTCCATGGCTGCACGGCTGCCTCCGGCCTCCAGTATGGCCTCGCGGTAGCGCCGGCCGGTGGCCACGTCCAAGGTGCTGCCGGTGGTTTGGGCCGCCTCTTCAAAGGCGGCGTAAGCGTCGGCGCTCAGCACCTCGGCCCATTTGTAGCTGTAATAACCCGCTGCGTACCCGCCGGCAAAAATGTGGCTGAAGGTGTGGGCGGTGCGGTTGAAGGCGGGCGGTTTCACCACCGCCACCTCGTCACGCACCCGGTCCAGCAGGGCCAGGAAGTCACCGTCTGGGGCCCCACCGCTGTGCAGCAGCATGTCGTAGAGCGAGAACTCGATTTGGCGCAGGGTTTGCAGCCCGGTCTGGAAGTTTTTGGCCGCCAGCATTTTGTCGAACAAGGCGCGGGGCAGGGGTTCGCCAGTGTCGACATGGGCGGTCATGTGTTTGAGCACGTCCCATTCCCAGCAGAAGTTTTCCATGAACTGGCTGGGCAGTTCCACCGCGTCCCACTCGACACCGCTGATGCCTGACACGTCGCGCTCGTTCACACGGGTCAGCATGTGGTGCAGGCCGTGACCGAACTCGTGGAACAGGGTGATCACGTCGTCGTGGGTGAGCAGCGGTGGCTGGCCATTCACACCTTCTGCAAAGTTGCAGACCAAGTGGGCCACGGGCGTCTGCAGTTGGCCGTTGTCTGGGCGCAACCACCGGGTGCGCACATCGTCCATCCAGGCCCCACCCCGTTTGCCCAAGCGTGCGCCCGGGTCGAGGTAAAACTGGCCCACCAGTTCGGGCCCGTTGGCATCACCGGCGCTGCCATGCCGCTCGATCCGGTAAAACCGCACCGTGGGGTGCCACACCGGCGCGGTATCGGGCCGTATGCTCACTTCAAACAAGGTCTCAATGATCTTGAACAGGCCATCCAGCACTTTGGGCGCGGTGAAGTAGGGCTTGACGTCTTGGTCGCTGTAGGCGTAACGGGCTTGGCGCAGCTGCTCGCCGATGTAGGGCCAGTCCCAGGCCTGTGGGTCGGTCAGGCCCAGGTGGTCGCGGGCGTAGGCCCGCATGTCGGCCAGGTCTTGTTCGGCGTAGGGGCGGGCTTTGACGGCCAGGTCGCGCAAAAAAGCCACCACCTGCGAGGGTGAATCGGCCATTTTGGGGGCCAGTGACACACTGGCGAAGTCTGGGTAACCCAACAATGCGGCCTCTTCGGCGCGCAAGGCCAGCAACTCGGTGATGGTGGTGGTGTTGTCGTATTGCACCGCGTCACCCTCAGCCTGGTCGCTGGCCCGGGTGGTGTACGCCCGGTACAGCCGTTCACGCAGCCCCCGGTCGGTGCCGTATTGCATGA
>JBEBBB010000120.1:0-10318 GCA_041158605.1 Pseudomonadota bacterium | reverse complement strand
GAGTCGCGGTGGTCCACCACACCCTCCAGCACACGCGTTTCGCAAGCGCCGCATATGCCCTCTTCGCAGCTGAAGGGCACGTTGGCGTTGATCTCGATGAGTTTTTTGTGCAGGGTGGTGTCGGCGGTCACCTCGAAGGTCACGCCGGTTTGCCGCAGCTCCACGGTGTAGCTGCTCACCGCGTCGGCTGCCGCCGCTTTTTCCACCGCGCTGAAGCGCTCGATGTGGGCGTTGGTGTGGCCCAGGGCCACGCACCCGGCTTCGAACACATCCAACATGACCGCAGGGCCGCAGGCGTAGTGGTGCAAGCCGGCGCTGGGGGCCCGTGTGGACAGGATGGCCTTGATGTCGGGTGGCCCACCTTTTTCGTCGTCGAAATGCCAGGTCACGGGCACACCCAGGGCCTCGATCTCGGCCACAAAAGCGGCGCTGCTGCGCGAGCGGGCCAGGTAGACGAATTCAAAAGGCTTTTGGATGGCTTTCAAGCGACGTGCCATGCACAGCATGGGGGTCACCCCAATGCCACCGGCGATCAACACCGAGTGGGTCGCGTCCTCTTGGAGGGGGAAGTTGTTGCGCGGCGCGCCGATGGTCAGCACCGTGCCCACACGGAGTTGCTCGTGCACACAACGCGAGCCACCCCGGCTGGCGCGGTCCTTCAAGACACCCACCACGTAGCGGTGGTTTTCGGTGCAGTCGTTGAACAGCGAGTAGCTGCGCACCATGCCGTTGGGCAGGTGCAGGTCGATGTGCGAGCCGGCTTCAAAAGCCGGGAAGGTGGCACCGGCCACGGGCCTCAAATCCACGCTGATGATGCCATCCGCCTCGTGGCGAAGCGTGTGTACCCAAGCCTGCAAAGTCGTGCCACCTGTCATGTCAAACCTTAGCGTCGTTATCCAGTTGTTTCTTGGCCAGGTTGCGCAGATGCCGGCGCAACCTCACGATACCCATGTCGTGCTGGTACAGGTGCTCGCGCTTGTTGGCGTCGGGCTCCATGTTTTCGACCGCTAGGCGGTCTTGTTCCAGCACGTTCCAGTGGCGCTGCTCGAGGCGGTTTTTGTACAAAAACCGCCAGGTGTCGCGCTGCCAGCCATCCACCTTGCGGCACCGCCAGTGGAACACGGCGGACGCCCGCACCGGTGTGGTGATGGGGGTGTAACTCCCAATGATAGTGAAATTCCCGCCAGGACCACCGGTCTTGGGGTATGGGATCTCCAGGCGCATGATGTGAATGCCGGTGTCAAACCACTCGGTCCAGTCGAAATTCACGTCGCGCTGGCCCTTTTTCTCAAAAATAAAGCCGTTCTCGACGTCACGAACCTGGAACTCGGCGGTCATGTCGCCTTCGCTCATGGTGTGCGATTGTTTGTGCAGGTACGCCCCGTGCATGGGGTCCATCACGTTGTCGATCACGTAGCGGTAGTCGCCTTGCCACTCGGTGTAGCACAGGAAAGACGACCACTCGGGCGAGGTGAGCTGCTCAGGCAAGCGCAGGGGGGGGGCCTCGTCCAGGGCGGGGTTGGTGGCGTTGTACAAAAAGATGGCACCGTTGGACTCGGCGGTGTGGAACCGGCGGGTGGGGCGGGAGCCTTCCAGCTTGCAGCCGGGCGCACCGGGCACGCGGGTCACGGTGCCATCGCATTTCACCTCGACCCCGTGGTAGGGGCAGGCGATGCGGTCGCCCAGAATCACCCCCAAGGACAAGGGGGCACCCCGGTGCGGGCAGTGGTCCTCCAGGGCGTGGACTTGGCCGGCCTGGTCGCGCCACAGAGCGATTTTGTAACCCAGGCGCCGCAGGGAAATGGGGTCTTCCTTCAAAAAATGCGATGGGCACACGGGGTACCACAGGTCTTTGAGGCCCACGTCCAGGACGTGGTCTACAGGGTCCAGCTGCACGTTGATGGTAGCGGTGTTCATGGCAAACGTCCTTGGTGTGCGGGGTGTCAGGCGCCCAGGCGGGCCATTTCCCGCTGGTAGGTCTCGGGGGTCCAGGGCTGGCCGTTGGGGCCGGCGGGGCCTGCCTGGTTCAGGTAAGCCACCAGACCGGGCAGGTCGTGGATGCCCTGTGCAAAAGCGCGCTCGATCGAGTCACCCAGCAAGCTTTCGTAGCTGGTGGGGGGCGCGCTGCGGTTCTGGTGCGTTTCGTTGTACAGCGGGGTGGGTTGTGCCATCGTGTGCTCCGTTCGGGTCTTGTGCGGGTGGGCTCAGTTTTTGGGCTTGTCGGTCATGAAGCGCCCACTGGGGGCCTCGGCGTTGACCTGGCGGCGGGTGTTGCCATCGATCCCCCCTTTGACGGCCCACTCGGCAAACACCGTGGGGCCGGGGGTGAACTCGCGGGGCTGCCACTCTGCGGTGAGCTGGTCCTCGTCGGTGTAGTACTCCACCAAGGCCCCTGCCGGGCTGATGAAGTACCAAAACATGGCGGACGAGATGGGGTGCCGGCCCGGGCCCAACTCGGTCTGCCAGCCGCAACGCGACATGTGCAAACCGCCGCCCACCACCTCGTGCAGATCGCGCACGGTGAAGGCCACGTGGTTCAAACCCGCGCGGGGCTCGGGCAGTTGCAGCAAAAACAGGTCGTGGTGGCCGCCTTCAGGGGCACAACGCATGAAATGGCCACGCCCCGGGTAGCGATCCGACACCACAAACCCCAGGTGCCGGGTGTAGAAATCGGTGGTGGCTTGCAGGTCTTTGACAAAAAACACCACATGGCCCACCTCAACCGGTTGGGCCCGGTCGTAAGCGGGGCTGGGCTGGTTGACGCGGTGGTGGTCGTTCCAGGTGTTGGTTTGGGCACAGACCAGCTCCACCGGGCGTTTGGTGGTGATTTGTACCTGGATGGACAAGCCGTTGGGGTCCACACAGCCAAAACGCGCCCCTTGGTCGCGGAAGCCAGGCATGTGTTGCAGGCGGCCACGGTACAGGGCCATGTCGGCTTCGTCGGCCACGCCCCAGACCACCTCCCGCAGGGTGGGGTCGGGCTCGACGCCTGCGGGCAGGCCCGGTTTGTCGGAGTGGGCCACCAACACGCGGCAACCGTTGAGCGACTCGAACACCAGTTCTTGGGGCCCCTCGGCCACCAATGTCAGGCCCCAGTCTTGGAAAAACCGTTTGCATTGCGGCAGGTCGGCCGCGCCAAATGTGATTTCTTCGATGCCCAGTACGCTCATGCGGAATCCTCGGGTGTGCGTGGCTGCCCGGTGGAGCACCGGGCGGTTTCATTAATGAAACATTGTTTCTTAATTGAAACGTGGCAAATCATAGAACCACGGCTTGCGCGTGGTCAAGAATTACCCGACTGGTCTGCTGGGCCATCGGTTTCCATGGGTGAAACAGCCACCCAAGGCGCGTGGGGAACGGTCTTGCCGACGACCGCACCCGAAAACCCCCGGGCCGCCAAAAAACGCATCTGCCGGGCCCGTTCCCGGGCGTCCACCGGTGGGGTGCCAAAGCGGCGCTGCCACACCTGCACGGCCCGTTCGGCCTCGGTGCCTGGCAGGTCGGCCAGGGCGTTGGCCACCACATCGGGTGGCAAGCCTTTGTCTTGCAGGGCCTGGCGCATACGGGCTGCACCCCAGCCGCTAGCTTTTCGGTGCACCACCGCTTCGGCCACCCGGTTTTCGTTGACAAAACCTTTGGCGGTGAGGGCGTCCAACACCGCTGCCAGCTCGCCCTCGGTGGTTTCATGCGGGCGCAACTTGCGTTCGAGCTCCAAACGCGAATGCTCGCGCGTGGCGAGCAGTTTCAGGGCCCGGGCTTTGAGGCTGGGCCCGGGTGTCATTCGGCGTCTTCGAGTTCGATCTCGTCTTCGGAGCGCACGGCTGCACCGGGTTGGTAAGCGGGCAAGGCGGGCACGCCCAGGGCTTCGCGGATTTTGTTCTCGGCCTCGTGGGCCAGTTGGGGGTTCTCGCGCAGGAAGTCGCGGGCGTTTTCACGGCCTTGGCCGATTTTTTCGCCGTTGTAGGCGTACCAGGCGCCCGACTTTTCAACCACCTTGTGGTTCACCCCCAGGTCGATGATCTCGCCTTCGCGGCTGATGCCCGCACCGTACAGGATGTCGAACTCGGCGGTTTTGAAGGGGGGCGCCACCTTGTTTTTGACGACCTTGACCTTGGTCTCGCTGCCCACCACCTCGTCGCCCTTTTTGATCGAGCCAATGCGGCGGATGTCGATGCGGACCGAAGCGTAAAACTTGAGCGCGTTGCCACCGGTGGTGGTTTCGGGACTGCCGAACATCACGCCAATCTTCATGCGAATTTGGTTGATGAAGATGACCATGCAGTTGGTCTTTTTGATGGTGGCGGTCAGCTTGCGCAGCGCTTGGCTCATCAAACGGGCTTGCAGGCCGGGCAGGCTGTCGCCCATGTCGCCCTCGATTTCGGCCTTGGGCGTGAGGGCGGCCACCGAGTCCACCACAATCAGGTCGACAGCGCCGGAACGCACCAGGCTGTCCACGATCTCCAGGGCCTGTTCACCGGTGTCGGGCTGGGAGATCAGCATCTCTTGCAGGTCCACGCCCAGCTTCTGGGCGTATTGCACGTCCAAGGCGTGTTCGGCATCGACAAATGCGCAGGTGCCGCCCAGCTTTTGCATTTGGGCGATGACCTGGAGGGTGAGGGTGGTTTTGCCCGACGATTCCGGGCCGTAGATTTCAACCACACGGCCACGGGGCAAACCGCCGACGCCCAGTGCGACGTCCAGCCCCAAAGAGCCGGTGGACACCACTTGGATGTCTTCGATGGCCTCGCCTTCGCCCAGGCGCATGATGGTGCCCTTGCCAAATTGTTTTTCAATTTGGGCCAGTGCGGCCTGCAGTGCTTTGGCTTTTTCGCTGTCGACGGCTTTGGTGGTGGTGCTCATGGCGATCTCCTGGTTGGATAAGGGTTTGCAAGCCACAGCCTCCCTGGATATTCATACATGTGGCTGGTGCTTGGACCGCAGTTTATCGCCTTATTGAAATTTGTTTTTGCTATTTTTGGTCAGTTTAACTTACCATATGCCCACCCGCTTTGGCAGGGTGAGATGGCCGACTTGGGCACACCGCTGGGGTGTGGCCCGGGTCGGCCAACGCCGAGGACTCGAGCGGTTATTTGGGCAAGATCACTGTGTCGATCACGTGGATCACGCCGTTGTCGGCGGTGATGTCGGTTTTGACCACTTTGGCGTTGTCGACCATGACGCCGTTGGCGGTCGCTACCGTGATATCGGAGCCCTGCACAGTCTTGACTTTGCCAGCTTTCACGTCGGCGGCCATGACCTTGCCCGGCACCACGTGGTACGTCAACACCGCCGTCAGTTTGGCCTTGTCTTTGAGCAAGGCGTCCAAATCGGCTTTGGGTATCTTGGCAAAAGCCTCATCGGTGGGGGCAAAAACCGTGAAGGGACCTTTGCCTTTGAGGGTATCCACCAGACCTGCGGCACCCAGGGCTGTGGCCAGTGTCTTGAACTGACCGGCAGAGACAGCGGTATCAACAATGTCTTTGGCTTGGGCGGACAAAACAACGCCCACGGCCAAAGCAGAAGCGATGAAAGATTTTTTCACAGGTTTCTCCGTAACGGATAGATCCGGATGTGCGACCCAAAATGGGGTCAAAGTCAATCTTATGACCCAATTGGTAACCTTGAAGATTAGATGGTTTAAATAAATACCAAGTAGTATAAAAATAACCCAACAAGGCTAATTTTGATGTCCCAGCCAAGATGCAACAGGCCCGAAAGGGGTGGGACAATAGGCTTGCCGTGCAAGACAAAGCCGCCCCCGTCCCCCCGCCTGTTCAAGACCGCTGGCGCCAAGTGCATTTGGGGCGTCTCATGGGCCATGCCCTGCGCCGCTTCGACGCCCGCGTGTTGGAGCTGATGACCCACGCCGTCAACGTGCCATTGGCCTTGTCCAATCTGGCAGCGCGTGGTCAGGTGGGGGCTGCGCACATCCACATCACCCGACACCTGGAATTGCGTGGGTCGCGTTTGACAGACCTCGCTGCCAGCGCGGGCATGACCAAACAGGCCATGGGTGACTTGGTGGACCAATGTGTGGCCTGGGGTTTGGTGCGCCGCGAACCCGACCCGCTGGACGCCCGCGCGCGGTTGGTGGTGTTCACCTCCACAGGGCTGGCCTGGCTGGAGGCTTTCCGGCTAGCGGTGGCCCAGGCCGAAGCCGAGTTCCGGGCGCAAGTGGGCGACGAGGTGGCCACGGTGGTGGCCATTGGACTGGAAGCCTATGCCGATGGGCTGCAAATCGGGCAATCCCGCAGGCCAGGCCGGTCTGCGGGCGCCTAAAATCACACCAAAGCCCGAGGAGACAACCCCCATGCGCATCCTGATTGCGGAAGATGACCAGGTTTTGGCCGATGGCCTTATGCGGACCCTGCGCGCGGCAGGGGCTGCCATCGACCATGTGGCCAGCGGCTCTGAAGCCGATGCCGCCTTGATGACCAACACCGCCTTTGATCTGCTCATCCTCGACCTGGGCCTGCCCAAAATGCACGGCCTGGAGGTGCTCAAACGCCTGCGTTCCCGTGGATCGGCCCTGCCGGTGTTGATTCTGACCGCCGCAGATAGCATTGAAGAACGGGTCAAAGGTCTGGACCTGGGGGCTGATGACTACATGGCCAAGCCCTTTGCTTTGCAAGAGTTGGAGGCGCGTGTCAGGGCGTTGGGGCGCCGGGGCATGGGGGGGGCGAGCAGCCAAATCAAACACGGCCCTTTGGTTTACGACCAGTCGGGCCGGGTGGCCACTATCGACGGCAAGATGGTGGAGTTATCTGCCCGCGAGCTCGGCTTGTTGGAGGTGTTGCTCCAGCGGGCGGGCCGTTTGGTCAGCAAAGACCAATTGGTCGAGCGCCTGTGCGAGTGGGGCGAAGAGGTGAGCAACAACGCCATCGAGGTGTACATCCACCGCTTGCGCAAGAAGATCGAAAAGGGGCCAATCCGCATCGCCACCGTGCGCGGTCTGGGCTACTGCCTTGAAAAAATCCCCGGCTGACACCCCAGAACCCGACGCCGACGAGCGCCAGGGCCACCTGTCGTTCGGCCTGTTCCAGCGCGAGCAACGCAGCCTGTTCGGTGAGATCCTGGATTGGATGCTCACCCCCTTGCTGCTGTTGTGGCCCTTGTCGTTGGCGCTGACGTGGTTTGTGGCCCAGGGCATAGCCAGCAAACCGTTTGATCGGGCACTCGAGTTCAACCTGCAGGCCTTGACCCAGTTTGTGGTGCTCAAGGGCGACCAGGTGCAGTTCAACCTGACCGCGCAGGCCCGTGATCTTCTGCGGGCCGATGACACCGACATGGTGTTCTACCAGGTCAAACGGTCGGACGGGCGGTTGGTCAGCGGTGAGTCCGAGTTCCCGCCACCTGCCACGGACATCGTGCCCGTGCCTGGCGATGTGTTGCTGCGGGACGATGTGGTTCGGGGCGACGATGTGCGGGTGGCCTACACCTGGATCCAGCGCGGCGACAGCGACAAGCTGGTACTGATGCAGGTGGCCGAAACCCGGGGCAAGCGCTCCAAGCTGGCCACCGAGATCATCAAAGGCGTGATGGTGCCGCAGTTCATCATCTTGCCGCTCGCGGTGCTGTTGGTCTGGTTGGCACTGGTGCGGGGCATACGGCCCTTGAACGAGTTGGAGCAGCGTATCCGTGCCCGCAAACCCGACGACTTGAGCCCCATCGAAGAGTCCATGATTCCCCAGGAGGTGGCCCCACTGGTGTCATCGATCAACGACCTGCTGGACCGGCTCAAAACCTCGCTCAGCACCCAAAAGCGGTTTTTGGCCGACGCGGCTCACCAGCTCAAAACCCCTTTGGCCGGTTTGCGCATGCAAGCCGACATGGCGTTGACCGCGCGGGACGGTGACGAGGTAAAGACCTCGCTTCAACAAATTGCCAGGGCCAGTGTTCGGGCCACCCACACCGTGAACCAGTTGCTGGCTTTGGCCCGAGCCGAAACCACGGGCCGGGTGCTGCCCAACAGCGCGATCGATCTGGCCCAGCTGGTGACCGAGGTGATGGAAGATTCCCTGCCCCGGGCCATGGACAAACATTTGGACCTGGGATACGAGGGGCCCGACCATGTACCACCCGACTGCAGCCTGCACGGCAACCCGGTCTTGCTGCAAGAACTGGTGCGCAACCTGGTGGACAACGCCATCAACTACACACCGGCCGGTGGTGTGGTGACGGTGCGCGTGTTGGTGGACCCGTTCAGTGGGGTGCAGGTGCTGCAGGTTGAAGACAACGGGCCGGGCATCCCTGAAAACGAACGCGAATTTGTGCTGCAGCCGTTTTACCGGGCATTGGGTACCAATGTGGACGGCTCTGGTTTGGGGCTGGCCATCGTGCACGAGATCGCGCAACAACATGGCGCTGCTTTGCAGATGGAGGACACCTACCCGGGTCGCACCCCCCGGGGGTTGAGGGTGTCCCTCAAATTCCCGGGGCACGAGATCACGGCCCCGGAGTAAAACCCCGCAGTCGGGTCAGGCGGGTTTGTAGACGTTGAGTTGCAGGCGCTCGCGTTCGATCACACGGGCCACCGCCGGCAGGGCGGCAAAACGCTGCACCAAGGCCCAGGTGGCGGGCATGCTGGTGGGATCTATACCGGCGATCCCTCCCCAGCGCAACAAGGTCAGGGCGTAGGCGTCCAACACACCCGGGGTGGCACCCGCCATCCAAGTTGCGGCTTTGTCGGCCATGGCCTCGATCTCTTGCAAACACCGCTGGAACACCCCCACGTTGTAGGCCTTGACCACCTGTTGGGCGTCGGGGTTGTCGGTGAACTTCTGCGGCATGAACACGTGCGTGAACGTGGGGTGCACCGTGTTGTTCATCCACACCAAGGTTTGCAGCACCCGGGACCGTTGCAGGGGGTCTTGCGGCAGCAGGCCGGCTTGCGAGAACTTCGCGTCCAGGTGGAGCACGATGGCCACGATTTGCGTGACCACCTCGTCGCCATCCACCAGCACAGGCACTTGCCCGCGTGGGTTCATGGCCAGGTAATCGGGGCTTTGCTGCTCGCCCTTGTGCAGTTTGACCAGGGTCGGCTCAAAAGGCACGCCGGCCATCTCGAGCAGGGCGTGGGGCACAAACGAACAGGCGCCAGGGGCGAAATAAAGCTTGAGGGTCATGGTGTCTCCAGAGTGAACAGGTCAGGCGGCTTTTTTGCGGGCCGGTGTTTTGCGAGCGGCTTTTTTGGCGGGGGCCTTTGCTGCGGGTTTGGCGGCCGTTTTGGCAGCCGACTTGCGGGCAGGGTATTTGCTCTCGCGGGGCTCGAACTCAAACCCCACCTTGCCGGCCTGGGCGTCCCACGCCAAAAAAGCTTTAAAAGCACGGCGGGTTTTGTTCGACACAAACTTGTCCAACAAATCGGTCTTGCCCGTGGCCAGCAACTTGGCCATTTGTTCGGGTTCGATGGCCTGTTGCAGAATGATTTGCCCACTTTTGAAGTCGCACGTGGGCAGAGGGCGTTCGGCGGTTGGCACCGCCTGGCTGCACACATAGTTGCTGCCATGGGCGTGCACTGGGCTGCCGCATTTTGGACAGGTGCCCAGCGGGGTGCTGGCGCTGAAGTCGACCAGTTCACCGGTTTCGTCGCTGTTTTTGTCGTCGCCGAAATCGAACTCGAGTTTCCAGTTTTTATCGTCCTCGCTGAACACCAGCGCCAGCTCGGCCACAAACGGCCAACCGGCTTTGGAGCGGAACCCCTCCAGGGGGCCTATCCGTTTGTCGGCCAAGAAGCTTTCGGCTTCGGGGATTTCAAAGGTACGACCACCGGGCGACTTGCCGAAAGAAAACCCACAACCTTCCGATGCACCATCGGTGCCGGTGCAGCCGTAGCGGCGGTAGTTTTCCTTGACCACCCCACCGCAGTTGGGGCAAGGGGTGGCCAGGGTGGCGTAGTCGCCGGGCACGGTGTCGCGGTCGTACTCTTTGGCCTTTTTGACCATGTGTTCGGTCATGGCCGCGATCTCTTGCATAAAAGCGGCGCGGCTCAACTGCCCGCGCTCCATTTGCGAGAGTTTGTATTCCCACTCACCGGTCAGCTCGGGTTTGGAGAGTTCTTCCACCCCCAGACCCCGCAGCAGGGTCATGAGCTGGAAAGCCTTGGCGGTGGGGATCAGCTCCCGGCCATCGCGCAACATGTATTTTTCAGTGAGCAAACCCTCGATCACTGCAGCGCGGGTGGCCGGCGTGCCCAGGCCTTTTTCCTGCATCGCACCGCGCAACTCGTCATCGTCCACCAACTTGCCCGCCCCTTCCATGGCCCCCAGCAAGGTGGCTTCGGAGTAACGCGCTGGCGGGCGGGTTTTGAGGGGTTTGA
>JBEBBB010000119.1:0-2568 GCA_041158605.1 Pseudomonadota bacterium | reverse complement strand
AAAGCCGTTTACACCACCATCCTGGAGGCGGTGGTGTTGGTGTCGCTGGTGATTTTTGTGTTTTTGCGCTCGTTGCGGGCGTCCATCATCCCGCTGGTCACCATACCGGTCAGCTTGGTGGGCACTTTTGCCTTGTTGTCGCTGTTTGGCTTTTCCATCAACACACTGACCTTGCTGGCGCTGGTGCTGGCGATTGGTTTGGTGGTGGACGACGCCATTGTGGTGCTGGAGAACATTTTCCGCCACATCGAAGAGGGCATGGCACCTTTTGCCGCCGCTATACAGGGGGCCAAGGAGATTGGGTTTGCGGTGGTGGCCATGACCCTGACCTTGGCGGCGGTGTACGCGCCGCTTGCCCTGACGCCTGGCCGAACAGGGCGGCTGTTTGCCGAGTTTGCCCTGGCCTTGGCAGGGGCTGTGGTGGTGTCGGGTTTTGTCGCCCTGACCTTGTCACCCATGATGTGTTCGAAGCTGCTCAAACACAACCCCACGCCCAACCGCTTTGACCGGGGCATGGAGGCGGTGCTCAATGGCATCACCCGTGGGTATGGTCGGTTGTTGTCGGGTGCGTTAAAAGCCCGTTGGTTGGTGGTGCTGGTGATGGCGGCCAGCGCGGGCGGGAGCTGGTGGTTGTTGCAATCGACCAAACAAGAGCTGGCCCCGATTGAAGACCGGGGTGTGATCTTGACGGTGATCAACGGGCCCGATGGCGCTACCTTGGAGTACACGCGCCGTTACGCCGAGGCCATCGAACGCATCGGCCAAAACTACCCCGAGTTTGACCGCATTTTCAGCAACATCGGTAACCCCTCGGTGGCCCAGGGCAACGTGTTTTTCCGCGCCACCCCTTGGGAAGAACGCACCCGCACCACCCAGGAAATGGCCCGTGAAATGGCACCACGCATGGCGGGTATGCCCGGTGTGAGTGCGTTTGCCATCACCCCGCCTTCGTTGGGGCAGGGCTTCCGGGAGCGGCCGATCAACTACGTGATCGTGACCAACGACAGTTACGAAAACCTGTCTCGCACGGTGCGCCAGTTCCAAGAAAAGCTCGCCCAACACCCAGGCTTTTTGCAGGTGGATACCGATTTGCGCCTGAACAAACCCGAGATCCGCATGGACGTGGACCGGGAGCGGGCCGCTGACATGGGTGTGTCTGTGGATGCGATTGCACGCACAGTCGAGACGATGTTGGGCGGCCGTATCGTGACCCGTTTTAAACTCAACGGCGAGCAATACGACGTGGTGGTCCAGACCGAGGTGAGCCAACGCAGCACCCCCGACGACATCGACAAGCTGTTTGTGCGGGGGCGCAACGACGCCATGATCCCTTTGGCCTCTTTGGTTAAAACCCGCGAGGTGGTGGTACCACGGGAGCTCAACCACTTTGGTCAACGCCGCAGCGCCTCCATCACCGCCAACCTGGCCCCTGACCTGGCCCTGGGGCAGGCCTTGCAAATCATGGATGGAATAGCCAAAGAGGTCTTGAAATCGGGTTACACCACCGACCTGAACGGGCAAAGCCGGGAGTTCCGCAACGCATCGGGTTCGATGGCCATTGTGTTTGTGCTGGCCTTGTTGTTCATCTTTTTGGTGCTGGCGGCCCAGTTTGAAAGTTTTATCGACCCGCTGGTGATCATGTTCAGTGTGCCCTTGTCGATGTTGGGGGCCTTGCTGGCTTTGAAGTTCACTGGGGGCACGCTCAATGTGTTCAGCCAAATTGGCTTGATCACGCTGGTGGGCCTGATCACCAAACATGGCATTTTGATTGTGGAGTTTGCCAACCAGTTGCGCCAAGAGGGCGTGGACACGTTTGAGGCCGTTAAACGCTCGGCCGAGTTGCGACTGCGCCCCATTTTGATGACCACTGGTGCCATGGTTTTGGGCGCGGTACCGCTGGCCTTGGCCACGGGTGCGGGTGCCGAAAGCCGCCAGCAGATCGGTTGGGTGATTGTGGGGGGCATGAGCTTGGGCACGCTGTTGACCGTGTTTGTGGTGCCCACGGTCTACACCTTGTTGGCCCGCAAATCGGTGCCTGGTGCCAACCGTGCGCCGGTAGAACAACCCACCACTTTGCCTGTGGCCAGTGTGCATGGGCGTTAATGTTGCGATATGAGCCCTTCCACCCTGACCATTGAGGCCCACACGGGCGAACCCGCCGTTGCCAGCGTCATCATCCTGCATGGTTTGGGCGCTAGCGGTGATGATTTTGTTCCCCTGGTGAAAGCCCTGGACCTGTCGGCTGTGGGGGCTGTGCGGTTTGTGATGCCCCAAGCGCCAGACCGCGCAGTGACCATCAATGGTGGCCACCGCATGCCAGCCTGGTACGACATCTACCCAGACCGCCGCACCGAAGACGAGGTGGGTTTGCGTGCTTCCCAAGGGGTGGTGGAAGGTTTGTTGGCGCGAGAGGCCGCTCGGGGTATTGCCCCGGAGCGCACCGTGCTGGCGGGGTTTTCTCAAGGCTGTGCCATGACCCTGTTGGCGGGATTGCGCCACCCCCAGCGCTTAGCGGGCTTGGTAGGCCTGTCGGGCTACCTGCCTTTGGCTGAACAGACGGCCGCGCAG
>JBEBBB010000118.1:0-2942 GCA_041158605.1 Pseudomonadota bacterium | reverse complement strand
TGGGGTGGTGGGTGGGGTCCACACCCCAGAGCACCAGCGCGATCAGCAAGGCGCCCAACCACACCAGCCGCAGCCGCCGCCAAGCACCGGCCCGGGTGCCAGGGGGCAGCCAGCCAAACGGCGACAGGGCAGGCGGTGTGGGCATGGTGGCGGTGTTGGCGTTGACGTTGACGTTGGCGGGTGTGGGGTGCGGTGGCGGGTGCCGGGATTCTGGCACGTCAGCGGCCCTGTTCCCGTTGCAGGCGCTTGCGTTCGCGCTGCACCAACCGTTCCCGCCACGGGCTGGCGCCCGACCACACAAACACCGCCAGGCCGTGGGCCAGCAGCCCCACACCCCAGCCCAGGGCGGGGAAGGCCGGCCAGCCTGTGGCGTGGCCGTTCCGGTTGGCCAGCAGCACCAGGCCCAGGTTGACGGCGGTGTAAATGGCCGCGTGCAGGTACCAGCCGGCTTTGGCGTTGGCCCGTTTGTGGGCCAGGCGTTCAAGGTGTTCGGGGGAGATGCGGGTTGGGGTGGTTGTCATGGGGTGTCCTTTCGGTTTGGTTAAAGTTACAGCAGGCCCAGCCATTGGCCCCAGACCAGTTGGCCCAGGAAGCGACCGGGCAGCAGGGTGAAGGCGCCGGCCACCAGGCAGGCGTTCACGTACAGGCCCACCATGAACTTGCGGTGCCGCTGGATCTGCCCCAGGTACAAGGCCCGAAAGGCCCCCACCAGGCTGAACAGGGTCAGGGGCACCAACAGGTGTATGGGGGTGTAACCGGCCAGGTTGGGCAGTCGGAAGTCGCGGATGAACAGCGCCGACAAGGCGGTGACCAGCATCAGCGTGACCCAGGCATAACCCAAAGCGCGGTGCAGCTTGGGGTGTTGTTGTGCAGCGGGGCCGCGGCGTGCCCAAATGGCCAGGGGCCCCAAGCACAAGGCGCCGAGGGCGGCGGTGAGGTGGATGGCGATGGTGGGTGTGAGGGTCATGGGGGCAGTGTGTCCAGCCAGCCCAGTGGAGGCCACCGGTTTGCGACGAAACGCCCCATTCCGGTGTGAAACGCCAAAACAAGGCGCCAAATGCATGGCGGGGCGCAGCTTTACCAAGCGCTTACACAGGACATACCCCAACGCCATGCAAGCCGCTCCGTGCGTTCCTAAAATGGTGCATATGAAAAAAGCGTCCTGGATAACGTTGTTGGTGGTTGCCCTGGTTGGTGCGGGGGCTTACGTGTGGTGGTCCAAACGCGACAGCGGTGCGGCAGCAGCTTACAAAACGGGCAAGATCGAGCGGGGGGCCTTGCAGGCCACGGTGTCGGCCTCGGGCACCGTGAACCCGGTGAAGCAGGTCTCGGTGGGCACCCAGGTGTCTGGGCAGCTGAAGGACATCTACGCCGACTTCAACACCGAGGTCAGGGCGGGCCAGTTGATCGCCCAGATCGATTCCGAAACCTTTGAATACCGGGTGCGGTCGGCGCAGGCCGATGTGGAAGCGGCCCGCGCCAACGTGCTGACCGCGCAGGCCAACGCGGTGGCCAGCCAAGCCAACGTGTCGCGCGCCCGCACCGACCTGATCGAGGCGCAACGCACCCACCAGCGCAACGTGGGCCTGGTGGCGCAGGGTTTTATCGCCCAGAGCGAAACCGACAAGTCCGCGGCCCTGGTGGCCAGCGCCCAAGAGGCGCTGAAATCGGCCCAGGCCCAGTTGGGGGTGACCGAGGCCCAGATCAAAACCGCCGAGGCCACCGTGGCCCAACGGCAAGCGGTGTTGTCGCAGGCTGGGGTGGACCTGGGGCGCACCAGCATCAAGTCGCCGGTGGACGGCATTGTGATCAAGCGCGCGGTGGAGCGCGGCCAAACCGTGGCCGCCAGCCTGCAATCGCCCGAGCTGTTTGTGATCGCGCAGAACCTGTCCGACATGCAAGTGGATGCCAGCATCGACGAGGCCGATGTGGGCCGCATCCGCACCGGCCAAAAAGCCACCTTCACCGTGGACGCCTTCCCGGGCCAAACGTTTGAGGGCGATGTGCGGCAGGTGCGCAAAGCGGCCCAAAACGTGGCCAACGTGGTGACCTACATCGCGGTGGTGGGCTTCCAAAACAGCGCTGGGCGCCTGCTGCCGGGCATGACCGCCAACGTGCGCATCGTGACCGACCAGCGCGATGATGTGCTGAAGGTGCCCAACGCGGCCTTGCGCGTGCGCATCCCCGGTGTGGAACCTGTGACCGCCACGCCAGCTGACGGGC
This sequence comes from Pseudomonadota bacterium, assembly GCA_041158605.1. Taxonomy (GTDB): domain Bacteria; phylum Pseudomonadota; class Gammaproteobacteria; order Burkholderiales; family Burkholderiaceae_C; genus JBEBBB01. The sequence continues at coordinate 719 of JBEBBB010000118.1, read as the reverse complement.
AGCCGGGCGCAGCGGCCGGTGCGACCGGTGCGGCCGCTGGCGCCCCCCCCGCAGGTGCGGCGCCCAGCGGTTCTGGCGGCGCGGGTGGTTCAGGGGGCCCTTCGGGTGCCGCAACCGAGTTCCGCAACCGCTTGGTGACCGAGCTCAAACTCAGCCCCGAGCAGGTGGAAAAGGTTGATGCCGTGTACGCCGAAACCCGGCCCCGCTTTGGCGCCTTGCGCGACCTGCCTGCCGAAGAGCGGCCCAAGGCCCGCGAGCGCCTGATGGGCGACATCCGCGCGCGGATCGCGGCGGTGCTGACCCCCGAGCAAAAAACACGCTACGCCATGTTGGTGGCCGAATCCGCTGGCCGGCAGTCCACCCGGGGCCGGGTGTACCTGCTGGGGGCCGATGGCAAGCCGGTGGCGTACAACGTGCGCTTGGGCATCAGCGATGGCAGCAGCACCGAGTTGCTGATGGGCCCCAACGCCCCCGACGCCCAGGCGTTTGAGGTGGGGGCCACGGTGGTCACCGGTCTGCCCACCACCGCGAACCCCAACAAACCGCCGGCTGGCGGTCCACGCCCCTTGTTTTAAAGCGGTGACCACCATGGCCTTGATCGAAGCCCGCGCGCTCACCAAGACCTACACCATGGGTGGGCAAACCGTGCACGCGTTGCGGGGTGTGTCCTTGGACATCGAGGCCGGTGCCTTTGTGGCCATCATGGGGACGTCGGGGTC
>JBEBBB010000117.1:0-2995 GCA_041158605.1 Pseudomonadota bacterium | reverse complement strand
GCGCCCCAAGCTGGCCCAAGGCGTCCACCAAGCAAGTGTTGTCGGTGCCGTAGACGCTGGGTTGGACCAGCACCACCCGCTCCAGGCCGGTGGTGTGCAGGTGGTTTTGCAGCGCCGCCACCGGCGCTGGCCCGGGGGTGAAGCGGCGCTGGGCGCGGTAGGGGAAGCGCCCAGGGTCAAACACGTGTACGTGGCAGTCGCACGGTGGCGCAGGGGGGGTCATTGGGCTTGGATGTTCGCCGCTTTGACGGTTTTCTGCCAGCCAGCCACCTCGTCGGCGATGAACTGTTTGAAGTCGGCTTGGCTTTGTTCCACCGGTTGGGCGCCCAGGTCCTGCAGCTTGTGGGCCACCTCGGGGGCTTTTAAGGCCTTTGCCACCAGCTGGTGCAGCGCGTTTTGGACCTCGTTGGGCACTTTGGCCGGGGCCACCACGCCCACCCAGTGGGTCATGCCAAACCGCTGCAGCCCCACCTCGTTGAAGGTGGGTACATCCGGCAGTTTGGGCGACCGTTTCGCCTGACCGACTGCCACTGCCTTGATACGGCCCGAGGCCAGCGGGCCCTCGGTACTCGTGATGCTGTCGATGAGCACGTCGATGTCGCCAGCCATCAATGCCTTGATGGATTCGCCACCGCCCTTGTAAGGCACGTGCGTCATTTTGGCCCCCACCACCGTGCCCAACAACTCGGTGGCCAGGTGTGGGGTACTGCCAACCCCCCCTGAGCCGTAGTTGAGTTTTTCGGGGTTTTTCTTCGCAAAGTCGAGCAGCTCTTGCGCGGTTTTGAAGCGCGAGCTGGCCGGGACCATCATCACCATGGGCGACTCGGCCACTTTCGACACCGGTGCCAAATCTTTCAGGGTGTCGTAGGGCATTTTGGTTTGCAAGGCAGGGGCCATGGTGAAGGGGCCGCTGATGAAGGCCAGGGTGTAGCCATCGGGGGCGGCTTTGGCCACCGCATCGGTGCCGATGACGCCGCCCGCGCCGGCTTTGTTGTCCACCACAAACGGTTGGCCGGTGAGGGTGGTGAGTTGTTGCGCCAGCACGCGGGCCATCACGTCGTTGGGGCCACCGGGCGCAAAGGGCACCACCAGCCGGACGGTTTTGTTGGGGTAGGTGGTGGGTTGCGCCAGGGCGGACAGGCCGCAGGCGGCCAAGGCCATGCCCACCAGGACTCGGCGGTGCAGGCGGGTTGAGGGGGGTAGGGTTGGTGTGGGCATGGGGTTGTCTCCTGTGAGGGGTTATTCGGGTTTGATGCCTTTGTCTTGGATCAGCTTGGACCAGCGCTGGGTTTCTTGCTGCACAAACGCTGCAAAGGCTTTGGGGTCGCCGCCGCCCACCAAGTTGCCGGGGGTGGTGATTCTTTGTTGCATGTCCGGCTCCTGCAGCGCCCGGTTGATCGCTTGGTTGAGCTTCTCGATGATGGGGGTGGGTGTGCCCTTGGGTGCGACCACACCAAACCAGTTGGACACCGACAGGCCTTTCAGGCCCAGCTCTTCAAAGGTGGGTACATCGGGTAAAGAGGGCAGCCGTTTGTCGTTGGCCACCGCCAACGCCCGCAGCCTGGCCGGTTGGCTTTTCAGGTAACCCATGGCCGCCGGCACCATGTCAAACATGTAGTCCACCTGCCCAGCCAGCAGGTCGTTGGTGGCGGGGCCACCGCCCCGGTAGGGGATGTGGAGCGCAAAAACGTTTGCCGATGCTTTGAACAATTCGCCAGCCAGATGGAAAGAGCCGCCCGAGCCCGCCGAGGCGTAGCTCATCTGGCCTTTGGACGCTTTCAAGGCTTGTACCAGGCTGGGCAGGTCTTTGTGGGGCGACTTGTCGGCGTTCACCACAAGAACCAAAGGGCCTTTTTCCAGCAGTATCACCGGTTCAAGGTCCTTGACTGGGTCAAATGGGGTGTTGGGGAACAGGGTCTTGTTCACCGCCATGGGGGCCAGGTTGCCGATACCGATGGTGTGCCCATCGGGGGGCGCTTTGGCGATAGCCAATGTACCGATGTTGCCGTTGGCTCCAGGCTTGTTGTCCACAATCACCGATTGCCCCAAGTAGGTGGCCAGTTTTTGGGCAATCTGGCGCGCCCGCACATCCGAGCTGCCCCCGGCAGCGTAGGGCACCACGAGGGTGATGGTTTTGCTGGGAAAGTCTTTCGCCAGGTCTTGGGCCGCGCTGCTGGCGGCCATCAGCAGGCCTGTCAAGGTGGTGATCCAGCGACTTGTTTGGTGGTGGATATTTCTCATGTTGTAGAGTGGTTGTCGATCTGATTTGTGTACCAAGAAATCAAATGATACACAAAAAACAAAAATAAGTGCTATTATTTAAGGAATGATTGATCCAAAAATACAGTTGATACATGCAACGCCATTGGCGGTAGAGCCTGTGGTGGCTGTGTTTGGGGCCGAATGGCCCGAGGCGCGTTGTCGCAACCTGCTCGACGACAGTCTGTCTGTCGATTTGGACGCCGCAGGCGGCATGACTCCTGCGATGGTCGACCGGGTGTCGACTTTGGTCGGGTACGCACAGGCACAAGGTGTGGCTGCCGTCTTGTTCACCTGCTCGGCCTTTGGCCCTGCTATAGACGCTGCCAAGCGGGTGCACCCTTTGCCCGTCCTGCGTCCGAACGAGGCCATGTACACCGAGGCCTTGGACCTCTGCGCCCTACGGGGGGCGGGTGCCCGCATCGGTTTGTTGACCACGTTTGGGCCTGCTGCTCAGCCGATGGCCGACGAGCTGCGGGCCGACTTGGTGTCGCGGGGTGTGGTCGCGCACCTTGAAACGGTGTGCGTGCCCGGGGCCCTGCGCTGTTTGCAGCAGGGCGACCTGGGTGGGCACGACCAGCTGTTGCGAGACGCCGCATTGGCCATGCCACCATGTGATGTGTACCTGCTGGGCCAGTTTTCGATGGCGCGCGCCCAAGGGTTTTTGGAGACCGCGTTGGGGCGGCCGGTGTTGAGCAGCCCGGGCAGCGCGGTGCGCCACCTCAAGGCCGCGTTG
>JBEBBB010000116.1:0-5371 GCA_041158605.1 Pseudomonadota bacterium | reverse complement strand
CCCAGATCGGCCGTACCGGCATGCTGGTGGCCACAGACAGCCCAGAAGCGTTTGGTCAGTTTCTCAACCAGGAAACCGCCCGTTTGAAGCAGTTGGTGCAGCAGGGGTTCAAGATCGACGCTCAGTGACGCACCCGTCAGCCTTGGGCTTGGGTTCGCAAGCGCTGGCCCAGCGATCGGGTTGATCGGGTCTCAGCGCCCGGTGAAACGTGCCGGCCGTTTTTCCTGAAAGGCCCGCACCCCTTCTGCGGCGTCTTCGCTCAGCGCCAACCGCTGCTGCACAGGGATGAATTCCGCCACAGCGGCGGCTTGGCCTTGTTCGATGGCTTTGAGCACGTTCAGGCGGGTCGCGACCACGGCCAAGGGCGCCTGGGCCGCGATGCGCTGCGCGATGGCCAAGGCCTGTGGCAGTTCTTCTCCAGGCGGCACTACCTTCTGCACAAAGTTCAGGCGGTAGGCCTCCGCACTGCCGAACTCGTCGGCCGTCAACAGGTGCAGCATCGCATTGCCCACACCGGCCCGCTCGGCCATGCGCAGCGTGGCGCCGCCCGTGGCCATGATGCCGCGCTGTACCTCCATCTGAGAGAAGCGGCAGTTATCCGCTGCCACCACAATGTCGGCACCCAGCATGAGCTCGATACCCACCGTGAAGCAAATGCCCTTGACCGCCACGACCATGGGTTTGGTGCGCCTGCGGTAACCGGGCAACCCATAGTCGTGGGGCTCCACCAAGCCAAGTGGCGTGGCCTTCTCGCCGCGCTTCATGTGGTCGGCCACAGCCGGCAGGTCCAGGCCCGCTGTGAAGTGGTCGCCAAACGCGTGTAGCACACCCACACGCAGGTCGGGGTCGTCGTCGAGCCGGGTGTAGGCTTCAGCCAGTTGCCGAAACATGGGTGGTGTCCAACCGTTGCGCTTGGCCGGTCGGTTGATACCCATCAGCAACACATGGTCGATCACCTGGGTGTCGATGCAACCTTCGGAGGGCGGCGTGGTGGGCGTTGCGATCATGGGGGTGGTCTCGGTTCGATGGCTTGGCCTCAGCCCAGTTTCACCAACAAGCGGTCCAGGGTCTCGTACAGGTCCCGGGCAAAGTCCTCACCGATCTGGGCCTCCAGCTCGGCGTAGGTGTCCTCAATTTGGGGTGCCAACTCGCGGGCCAGGGTTTGCCCTTTGTCGGTCACCGACACCAACACGCGCCGCTGGTCGTTTTCAAAGCGCTCCCGCTCGACCAGGCCCATGTCGTCCATGCGGGCCAAGATGCCGGCCAAGCTGGGGCTGGAGAGGCAGCAGATGTCACCGATCTGCCGGGGCTCGAGCGGGCCGTGGTCGAGCAAGGCCCGCACCACGCGCCACTGCTGCTCGGTCAGCCCCACCGCGTTCAACAGCGGCCGGAAACGCGTGAAGATGCCCTCCCGTGCTTGCAGCAGCAGCAGGGGCAGGTTGCGGTGCTTCAAAGGGGTTTTGCGTTGGGCCATAAAAACCGTTGACTTGTTTCGATGTTAGCAAATAGAATGCTCACATGTTAGTGAAAACCCTTTTTCAAGGCCCCAGCCATGGATAACGCCCTCGCCCATGTGGTGGTGGATGTGCCGCCTTACCGCTTGTCGGGGGTGGTCTACGGTGTGTTGGTGAACCACCGGCCCGCCTTGCAGGCCCTGGGTGACCAGGTCCACGCCGCCCCTTACAAAGCCCCGCCGCGGGCGCCTGTGTTGTACGTCAAACCCCGCAACACCCTGGCCGCCCCGGGAGACGCGGTGGTGGTGCCAGCCGACGCCCCCGAACTGGAAGCGGGCGCGGCCTTGGGCGTTGTGCTGGGCCGCACGGCGTCGCACCTGACGCTGGCCAACGCCATGGACCATGTGGCCGGGTACACCGTGGTGAACGACATCAGCGTGCCCCACGACAGCTTTTACCGCCCCTCGGTGCGCTTCAAGGCGCAGGATGGCTTCTGCCCGCTGGGGCCGTCGGTGGTGCCCCGCGACGCGGTGGCCAACCCGGACAACCTGACCGTCCAGGTGTTTGTGAACGGCGTGTGCCAGCACACCACCACCACCGGCGACCGCCAGCGGGGCGTGGCCCAGTTGCTGGTCGATGTGACCGACTTCATGACCTTGCAAGCCGGTGATGTGTTGATGCTGGGGGTGTCTTGGGGCGCGCCGCGCGTGCGGGCCGGTGACGAGGTTGCCATCCACATCGAAGGCGTGGGCCGCTTGGTCAACCGCCTGACCCACCCCGCTGTCCAGAACACCGCCCCAGGAGTCTCCGCATGAAAACCGCACGTGTGGCCTACGCGGGCGCCATCCACGCCGCCACCCCGGCCAACGCGGCCGGCGACCGCTTGCGACTGGCCGATGGCCGCGAAGTGGCCGACACCGACGTGGTGTGGTTGGCCCCGTTTGAGGTGGGCACCATCATCGCCTTGGGTCTCAACTACGCCGACCACTTGAAAGAGCTGTCCAAAGAGCTCACGGTCACCGCCAAAGACGAGCCCCTGGTGTTCCTGAAGGGGCCAGGCAGCGTGGTGGGGCACCGGGGTGTGACCCGCCGCCCCAGCGACGCCACCTTCATGCACTACGAGTGCGAGCTGGCGGTGGTGATCGGGCGGACCGCCCGGGGGGTCAAGGCCGCCGACGCCATGCGCCACGTGGCGGGCTACACGGTGTGCAACGATTACGCCATCCGCGATTACCTGGAAAACTGGTACCGTCCCAATCTGCGCGTGAAAAACCGCGACGGGGGCACCGTGCTGGGCCCCTGGTTGGTGGATGCGGCCGATGTGCCCAACCCCCACCAACTGGTGCTGCGCACACTGGTCAACGGCCAGGTCACGCAGCAGGGCACCACCGCCAACATGGTCAACGACATCCCGGCCCTGATCGAGTACCTCAGCGGTTTCATGACGCTGCAGGCCGGTGACGTGATCCTGACCGGCACCCCCGAGGGGGTGGTGAACGTGAACGCGGGTGACGAGGTCGTCACCGAGATCGAGGGTGTGGGCCGTTTGGTCAACACCCTGGCTGGCGACCACCTGTTTGGCCGCTGAACAACCCAACCGACACGGAGGCAACCCATGCGCATCAACCACCTGATCAACGGCCAATCTGTGGCCAGTGACCGCTACTTCGAAACCGTCAACCCCGCCACACAAGAGGTGCTGGCCGAGGTCGCCACCGGCGGTGCCGTCGAGGTCAACGTCGCCGTGCAGGCGGCCAAAGACGCCTTCCCCGCCTGGGAGGGTTTGCCGGCCACGGAACGGGCCAAAAAGGTCCGGGCCCTGGGCGACCTGATCGCCCAACACGTGCCCGAAATCGCCCGCACCGAAACCCAAGACACCGGGCAGGTGATCGCCCAAACCGGCAAACAGCTGGTGCCGCGCGCGGCCGACAACTTTTATTACTTCGCCGAGATGTGTACCCGGGTCGATGGGCACACCTACCCCACCCCCACCCACCTGAACTACACCCTGTTCCACCCGGTGGGCGTGTGCGCGCTGATCAGCCCCTGGAACGTGCCCTTCATGACGGCCACCTGGAAAGTGGCGCCCTGCCTGGCTTTTGGCAACACCGCGGTGTTGAAAATGAGCGAGTTGTCGCCCATGACCGCCGCCCGTTTGGGCGAGCTGGCCCTGGAGGCTGGCATCCCCGCAGGTGTATTGAACGTGGTGCACGGCTACGGCAAAGACGCCGGTGAACCCTTGTGCGCCCACCCCGACGTGCGGGCCATCAGCTTCACCGGGTCCACCGCCACCGGCAACCGGATTGTTCAAGCCGCAGGCCTGAAAAAGTTCAGCATGGAGTTGGGCGGCAAAAGCCCCTTTGTGGTGTTCGACGACGCGGACCTGGACCGCGCGCTCGACGCCGCCGTGTTCATGATTTTCAGCAACAACGGCGAGCGTTGCACCGCGGGTAGCCGCATCTTGGTGCAACAAAGCATTTACGCCGATTTTGTGCAAAAGTTCACCGAGCGGGCCAAGCGCATCACCGTGGGCGACCCGCTGGACGAGAAGACCATTGTCGGCCCCATGATCAGCCAGGGCCACTTGGCCAAGGTGCGCAGCTACATCGAACTGGGCCCCAAAGAGGGCGCGACCTTGTTGTGTGGTGGCCTGGACCGCCCCAGCTACGCCGCCGCCCTGCCCGCCCACGTGGCCCAGGGCAACTATGTGTGGCCCACCGTGTTTGCCGACGTGGACAACCGCATGAAAATCGCCCAAGACGAGATCTTTGGCCCGGTGGCCTGCCTGATCCCGTTCAAAGACGAGGCAGACGCCATCCGCATCGCCAACGACATCGCCTACGGCCTTTCGAGCTACGTCTGGACCGAAAACATCGGCAAGGCCCACCGGGTGGCCGCCGCGGTCGAGGCCGGCATGTGTTTTGTGAACAGCCAGAACGTGCGCGACCTGCGCCAGCCCTTTGGCGGCACCAAGGCCAGCGGCACCGGGCGCGAAGGGGGCACCTGGAGTTACGAGGTGTTCTTGGAGCCCAAAAACGTGGCCGTGTCGATGGGCTCGCACCACATCCCCCACTGGGGCGTTTGAGCCCCCCAGGTCACAAGGAACACACCATGGGACAACTCGCCCTGGCCGCCAAGATCACCCACGTGCCCAGCATGTACCTGAGCGAAATGCCCGGGCCACGCCAAGGCACCCGTCAGGCCGCCATCGATGGCCACATCGAGATCAGCCGCCGCTGCCGCGAGATGGGCGTGGACACCCTGGTGGTGTTTGACACCCACTGGCTGGTCAACGCCAACTACCACATCAACTGCGCGCCGCACTTCAAGGGCGAGTACACCAGCAACGAGCTGCCCCATTTCATCAACTTCATGACCTTCGAGTCGCCGGGCAACCCGGCGCTGGGTCACCTGCTGGCCCAAGCAGCCAACGACCTGGGCGTGGAGACCCTGGCCCACGACAACACGGCGCTGAACCCCGAGTACGGCACCCTGGTTCCCCTGCGCTACATAAACCCCGACCAGCATTTCAAAGTGGTGTCGGTGTCGGCCCTGTGCATGGCGCACTACCTGAACGACAGCGCCCGCCTGGGCTGGGCCTTCCGCCGTGCGGTGGAAGACCACTACCCCGGCAAGGTGGCGTTTTTGGCCAGCGGGTCTTTGAGCCACCGCTTCGCCCAAAACGGCCTGGCCCCCGAATTCGCGCACAAGATCTGGAGCCCTTTCCTGGAGCAGCTGGACCACCGCGTGGTCGAGATGTGGCAAACCGGGCAGTGGGCGGACTTTTGCGAGATGCTGCCCGAGTACGCCAGCAAAGGGCACGGCGAGGGTTTTATGCACGACACCGCGATGCTGCTGGGGGCTTTGGGCTGGTCCGCTTACCAAGGCCAGGTCGAGGTGCTGACGCCGTACTTTGG
>JBEBBB010000115.1:0-2544 GCA_041158605.1 Pseudomonadota bacterium | reverse complement strand
AGCTTCTGTTCAATGTAGAAACATTCCGGGGCTTTGATGTCTTCCAGGTTGATGCCGCCCAGCGTGGGTTCCAGCGCGGCAATCATCTCGACCAGCTTGTCGGGGTCGCGCTCGGCCAGTTCGATGTCGAACACGTCAATGCCCGCAAACTTCTTGAACAGGCAGCCCTTGCCTTCCATCACCGGTTTGCTCGCCAATGGGCCAATGTCGCCCAGTCCAAGAACCGCTGTGCCGTTGGTCACCACGCCGACCAGGTTGCCCCGGCTGGTGTATTCGGCGGCTTTGGTGGGGTCTGCGGCAATTTCCAGGCAGGGGTAGGCCACGCCGGGGGAATAGGCCAGCGACAGGTCGCGCTGGTTGGTCAGGGCTTTGGTGGGGGTGACTGAAATTTTGCCGCGCTGGGGAAAGCGGTGGTAGTCGCAAGCGGCGTCGTGCAGGGCCTGCTCGGCGGGCGACAGGTTGGCCATGCTGGGGGTGTCTGTGCTCATTGTTGTGTGTTCCTGAATTTGGCGAAGGGCGATCAGCCTACTGCATGAGGCTTTCAATTCCCAGCCCCATTGGGCGCATGCCGCGCAACACTGCTTTGCCTGCCCGAAAGCAGGCTGGGGCCAATTTCATGAGAAAAAGTGGCCCCAGCGCTTGTTGGGTATGGAAAGTCAGCTATGGATTGTGTTGGCTTGGGTCAGTGTGCATCGGCCAGTTTGGCGGCGCCCACGGCGTCGGCGTCGCTGGCGCTCGCGCCGTTGAAGAACAGGTTGAGGGCCACCGCAGCGATGCTGGCCAGCAAAATGCCCGACTCGATCAGCGGGTGGATGCTGTGGGGCATCCATTGTTTGAAGTTGGGGGCGATCAGCGGCACCATGCCAATGCCGATGGACACGGCCACGATGAACAGGTTGTTGCGGTTGGTTTTGTAGTCCACCGCCGCCAAAATGCGGATGCCTGTGGCCGCCACCATGCCAAACATCACCAGCCCGGCCCCGCCCAGCACAAAGGTGGGCAGCGATTCGACCAGCGCTGCCATTTTGGGCAGCAAGCCCAGCACCATCAAAATCACACCCCCGGCCACGCACACAAACCGGCTTTTCACGCCGGTCACGCCCACCAAGCCCACGTTTTGCGAGAAGCTGGTGTAGGGGAAGGTGTTGAAAACGCCGCCAATCAGCGTTCCGAGGCCGTCGGTGCGCAGGCCTGCGGTCAGGGCTTTCTGGTCGATTTTGCGCTCTGTCATGTCGCCCAGCGCCAGGAACATGCCGGTGCTCTCGATCATCACCACCACCATCACCAGGCTCATGGTCAGGATCAGGATGGGGTCAAAAATGGGTGTGGCAATTTCAAAGGGTAGCACCAGGTCAAACCAACCGGCCTTGGCCACTTTGTCAAAGTTCATCAGGCCCATGGCCGTGGCAATGAGGCCGCCAATGACGATGCCCAGCAGCACTGAGATGTTGGCCACGAAACCCTTGGCGTATTTGGCAATCAGCAGCACCGACACCAGCACCACCGCTGCAATGCCGATGTGTGGCAGTTGCGCGTAAAGCGGGTTGGGCACGGTGCCCACCAGGGCCAAGCCCTTGGGAACCGCAGGCAAGGCGGGCGCGGTGCCCGAGCCCGCCAGCGCCGTCACCTCGGCCAGCCATTTGGCGTGTTCGGGGTTCACCACGTTGGGGGCCGTGGGGCCGAAGGGGTTGCCAAAAATCCAGTTGATGCCCACGCGCATCAGGCTGATGCCAATGACGGCAATGATGGTGCCCGTGACCACCGGCGGGAAAAACCGCAGCATGCGGCTGACCACCGGCGCTATCAGGATGGACACCACCCCCGCGCCGATGATGGAGCCAAAAATCAGGCCCGCCCCGGCCACACCCGGGTTGCTGTTGGCCATGGCCACCATGGGGGCCACCGACGCAAACGTCACACCCATCATCACCGGCAGCTTGATGCCGAACCACTGCGTGGCCCCCAGCGACTGGATCAGCGTGACCAGGCCGCAGCAAAACAGGTCGGCCGAAATGAGCATGGCCACTTGCTCGGGGCTGAGCTTCAGCGCCCGCCCCACGATCAGCGGCACGGCCACGGCCCCTGCGTACATCACCAACACATGTTGCAGCCCCAAAGCCGCCAGCTTGCCCGAGGGCAAGTGCTCATCAACCGGGTGGACAGAAACCGACATGCACAACTCCTTCAAATGGATTACGTGTGCAAAACTGTATACAAAATATGCGTCAGATCGTATACATGATTACCCGCATGTGGGGGTGGGTGTTTTGCCCGGTTTTGCCTCGGCCAGTTTTTCAATGAACTCCGTTTTCCAACTCCCCCCGCGCCTGCCGCATCACCTGCCAGCCGCCGTGCAGGGCCAGGGTGGCCATCAGGCCTGCTACGGCCAGGTCGGGCCAAGCGGTGCCGGTGCCAAACACGCCCAGGGCTGCGGCCATCACGGCCAGGTTGCTGATGGCGTCGTTGCGGGTGCACAGCCACACGCTGCGCATGTTGGCGTCGCCCTCACGAAAGGCGTACAGCATCCAGGCCACGCCCAGGTTG
>JBEBBB010000114.1:0-2500 GCA_041158605.1 Pseudomonadota bacterium | reverse complement strand
TGCATGATGGGCAGGTAGCACGGCAGTTTCAGGCCCAACTTGTGGCCCTCCAGGCCATCGGCTTGTGCCGCCGAGGCGGTGGCCGCCAGCACGTCGGCAGGAACACCTGCCATCTCGGTGGCGCTGGCCAAATAGGACCACTTGTCGGTGGCGTCCAAGGCGTTTTCGCTGAACCGTTGTGCCAACTCGGCTTGTCGCTCTTGGATGGCTGCAAAACGGTCTTTGGCCGCCCCTTGGAGCTCGGCGCCCCCCAGTACAAAACCGCGCATCGCGTTGTGGTGGGCCCGGCTTTGTTCGGCTGTGAGTGTGGAGGGGTCCATGGCCTTGTACTTGGCGTACAGGCGCTCGTCGGCGCCCAAGGCGGTCCAGAACGCCGTCACACGGGGCAGGGCCGCGTTGTAGGCCGCCCGCAATTCGGGGGTGTCGGCCACGGCGTTGAGGTGTGTCACGGTGCCCCAGGCCCAGCCCAAGCGCTCGGTGGCCACGTCCAGCGTGGAGGCCATGGCGCGCCACTCCGCTGGAAAACCGGCTGCCGTGACCGTTTCCAGCGCCTGCTCCGCTGCAGCCAACAAGGTGTCCAAAGCGGGTTCCACGTGGCTGGGTTCCACCGCATCGAAGCGGGGCAAACCTTGGAAATCAAGCAAGGGGTTGGTGGCAGGGGCAGGGGCGGTGGTCGGTGTGGTCATGTGGGAACAAATGGGCGCTATGGGGGGCAATTCAAGTCAGGCGATCCGGCCAGCCGGTTCAATCGGCTGATTTTTTCTTCACGCTGCTTTGTTTGGGTTTGGCCCGTTTGATGATGCCGCCGGGGGTCAGGCGCTCGTTGCCCAGCACCCGCACTTTTTTCACTTCGGGGCGCTGTCCGCCCTTTTTGCTGTATTTGATGACCTTGACCTCGCGCGGGCCGGGCATGCGGTCTTCGTCCACCGCCTTGGCCTTTTCGGGGACGGGGCGCCAGAGCACCAACAACTTGCCGATGTGCTGGATGGGGGCGGCTTCCAGGGTGTCTGCCAGGGTTTGCAGGATGGTGTCGCGCTGGGTGCGGTCGTCGGAGAACACCCGCACCTTGATCAGGCCGTGGGCCTTGAGCGCGGCGTCAACCTCGCGGGTGACCGCAGGGGTGAGGCCATCGCTGCCGATAAGGACCACGGGGTCGAGGTGGTGCGCGTCGGCCCGGTGGACTTTGCGCTGGGCGGGTGTGAGATTGATTTGAGACATGGGACAATTATCCCAGCATGAAAGTCAAAACGCAGAGCAAAAAGGTTAACAAGGCCTGGCTCAACCAGCACGTGAACGATCCTTACGTCAAATTGGCGCAAAAGGAGGGCTACCGCGCGCGGGCTGCCTACAAGCTCAAAGAGCTGGATGAAACCTTTCGCCTCATCAGGCCCGGCCAGTGTGTGGTCGATCTGGGCTGTGCCCCAGGCGCCTGGAGCCAGTACCTGCGCCGGCGGATGGCGCCGTCTGGTGCCGCCACTGGCGAGCTCAATGGCGTGATCATCGGTCTGGACCTGCTGCCCATGGAGCCTGTGGACGGCGTGACGTTTATCCAAGGCGATTTCCGCGAGGACGCGGTGCTCGCCCAGTTGCAAGAAGCGTTGCGTTGGAGCGACGGTTTGCGGCCCGTGGATGTGGTGGTGTCCGACATGGCACCCAACTTGTCTGGGGTGGAGGGGGTGGATGCCGCCCGTATCAGCCACCTGGTGGAGTTGGCCGTGGCATTTGCCCGCGAACACCTCAAGCCCGAGGGTGCTTTGGCGGTGAAATTGTTCAACGGCAGCGGCTACAACGACCTGGTGCGCTTGTTCCGCGACACCTTCAAGGTGGTCAAACCCCTAAAGCCCAAATCGTCGCGCGACAAATCCTCTGAAACCTTTTTGGTGGGTTTGGGTCTGAAATAAGCGCCTCTATTGTGTTTTTAAATCACCGGTATTGACAAGCGCCATGAAGGGTTTTAGGCGTTATGGCTTGAAACCCCTAAAATGGTCCCCACATAGTCGACAGAGTCGTTTGCCCAGGAGCCTTTCTTGAACAACCAGTGGTTTTCCAAAATTGCCGTGTGGATGGTCGTCGCCATGGTGCTGTTCACCGTCTTCAAGCAATTTGACAGCCGTTCCAGCGCCGGCTCCGGTTACGTTGGGTACTCCGACTTCCTGGCCGAGGTCAAAGCCCAGCGCATCAAAAGCGCCACCATCCAGGAAAGCCCTGGCGGCACCGAGATCTTGGCCGTCACGGTAGACGACCGCCGTGTGCGCACCACTGCCACCTACCTGGACCGCGGTTTGGTGGGCGACCTGATCGCCAACGACGTCAAATTTGACGTGAAACCCCGCGAAGAAGGCTCCTTGCTCATGACCTTGTTGGTCAGCTGGGGCCCCATGCTGTTGTTGATCGGGGTGTGGGTGTACTTCATGCGCCAAATGCAGGGCGGCGGCAAAGGTGGTGCTTTCAGCTTTGGCAAAAGCAAGGCCCGCATGCTCGACGAGAACAACAACACGGT
>JBEBBB010000113.1:0-5496 GCA_041158605.1 Pseudomonadota bacterium | reverse complement strand
TGGGGGGCATGTAAAGCGCACCTTTTTGCCCACAGGCGGAGGTGGCCAGCACCACCGCGGTCAGCGCTCCCCACCGGCGCACCAACCCCATACCCACAAAGGGCCTTGCGCCATACCGCTGGCCGCGCGGGCGCCCTAAAATTTGGTGCAGAACAAACATGACAGGATTGTATGACCGACCTAGAGTACCAGGACCGCGCCGAGGCGGTGTTGCGGGCCATTGAAGCCGCTTGTGACCGCATCAACGACCAGAGTGACGCCGATCTTGACAACCAACGGGTGGGTGGAATGGTCACCTTGACCTTCCCCAACCGCAGCCAAATTGTGGTCAATCTCCAAAAGCCTTTGCACGAGATCTGGATGGCGGCACGGGCCGGTGGTTTCCACTACCGGTTTGATGGGGTGGCCTGGCAAGACACCAAAGGGGCGGGAGAGCTGTTCGCCCACTTGTCACGCGAGGCCAGTGCCCAAGCCGGGACCCCTCTGGTGTTCAGTTCCTGAACAGGTCCAGGATGCTGCGTTTGTCTTGGGCATCCATGGGGGCTGCCGGCTTGCCGCCATCGGTGTCGCCACCGGTGGCTTCCGCGCTGTTGAGTTTGGCGACACCCTGGCCCGGGGTGAATTCCTCGTAAAACCATTCGCCTTGGGTGTGCACCACACCGGGCGGCACGGGGAGATCGGTGACCGGTACATCGCGCAACGCTTCGGTCATGAAGCCTATCCAAATGGGCAGGCTCAGACCACCGCCGGTCTCCCGGCTGCCCAGGTTGCGGGGGTTGTCGTACCCCACCCAGACGGCCGCCACCAAGCTGGGTTGAAAACCCACAAACCAAGCGTCCATGGCATCGTTGGTGGTCCCGGTTTTGCCGTACAGGTCTGGGCGTTTGAGCGTGCCTTGCGCCCGGGCTGCGGTTCCGCTGCGGGTGATTTCCTGCAGCAGTTGGTTCATGACAAAAGCATTGCGCTCGGGGATCACCCGTTGGGACTCATCGGGCAGTTTGGCGGGGCTCTCCAACAGCACCTTGCCTTTGTGGTCGGTGATCCGGGTGATGAGTGCGGGCGGCACGTAATACCCGCCGTTGGCAAACACACCATAAGCGGTGGCCATTTGCAACGGCGTGACCGAGCCCGCCCCCAATGCCATGGTCAGGTAGGGGGGGTGTTTGTCGGCTTCAAAACCAAAACGGCTGATCCACTCCTGGGCGCTGCCAGTGCCCACGGCCTTCAGGATGCTGATAGACACCATGTTTTTGGATTTGGCCAAGGCGGTGCGCACACTCATGGGGCCTTCAAATTTGCCGTCGTAGTTTTTGGGCTCCCAGGGTTTGCCGCCTGTGACATCGGCGCTGAAAAACAGGGGTGCGTCGTTGACCACTGTGGCGGGGCCTATGCCTTTTTCCAGTGCAGCTGAATAGATAAAAGGTTTGAAGCTGGAGCCCGGTTGGCGCCACGCCTGGGTCACATGGTTGAATTTGTTTTTTTGAAAGTCAAACCCGCCTACCAGCGCCCGTATGGCCCCGGTGCGGGGGTCTGTGGCCACAAAAGCCGCTTCAACCTCGGGTTGTTGCGTGATCTCCCAGGTGTTGCGGTTGGTTTTGGTGGCCCTCACCACCGCACCTGGGCGCAACTTCAGGTGGGGGGGGGCTTTGTCTGCCAAACCACTTTGCACGGGTTTTAAACCCTCGCCCGTGACCTCAAAGGGCTCGTCCCCCCGGGTCAACAACACCCTTTTGGGGCTGGCGTCCAGCACCACGGCGGTCAGCAACTCCCCGTTATCGGGGCGGTCGGCCAACACGTCGTCAATGGCATCTTCCCGGGCCTTGGGGTCTGTGGGCAGGTCCACAAAACGCTCTGGGCCCCTGTAAAACTGGCGGCGTTCAAAGTCCAAAACCCCCCGGCGCAGCGACTGGTAAGCCGCGCGCTGCGCTTTGGCATCCAGCGTGGTGTAAACGTTGAGCCCCCGGGTGTAGGTGTCTTCGCCGTATTGGCTGAAGATCGATTGCCTCACCATTTCGGTCAAATAGTCCGCATGGGTTTGGTTGCGGTCGTTCACTTGGCGCAGGCGCAGGGTTTCCACCTTGGCGTCTTTGGCCTGGGCTTCGGTGATAAAACCGTTTTCTGCCATCCGGTCGATGATGTGCAGTTGCCGGATGCGGGCGCGTTTGGGGTTGCTGATGGGGTTGTAGGCTGACGGCGCTTTGGGCAGGCCCGCCAACATCGCCGCTTCGGCAATGGTCAGGTTTTTCAGCGGTTTGCCAAAGTACACCTGTGCCGCGGCTGAAAAACCGTATGCCCGGTGGCCCAGGAAAATCTGGTTCATGTAGATCTCAAGGATCTGTTCCTTGGTCAGCAGGTGTTCCAGCTTGAAGGTCAGCAGCACCTCGTAGATTTTCCGGAGGTAGCTTTTTTCGGTCGACAGGTAGACGTTGCGCGCCACCTGCATGGTGATGGTGGATGCGCCCTGGCTTTTGGCCTGGCCCAGGTTGGCCAGTGCGGCCCTCAACATCCCTTTGTAATCGACGCCGTTGTGTTCAAAAAAGCGGGCGTCCTCAATGGCCAGCACCGCATTGATCATCACCGGCGGTATGTCTTCAAATGGGACCAGGTTGCGGCGTTCTTCGCCAAATTCACCAATCAACTCACCGTCCGCCGCGTACACCCGCAAAGGCAACTTGGGTCGGTAGTCGGCCAATTCGGCCACATTCGGCAGGTTGGGGAAGGCCACCGCCAAGGCGATCCCCACGCCCAACAGCAGGGCGGCCCCAGCAGCCACGGCCAAACCCAAAAGACCGCCCAAAAACCGCCCCCAAGTTGGTGGGGAGGGAGGGGAGCCCTGTGGGGTGTCTGGGCTGGGGTGGGGAGCGTTGGCCATGGGAGGGTGGGGGTGAAAACTTCCCGTATTATAAAAATGAGGTTGTGTGGCGGGTGGCTTGGCCGACCTCGGGTGGGGGGTGAAACTGTAAGCACCGGTTGCAAATAGGTGATACTTGGGTGGTGTTGGGCCCAGGGGCGTCGGTTTTTGACAACGCTTAGAGGGGTCGAAACCGGGGAATTTCTTGGTGGGACAAAGGTCTTACTGATACTATTAATGCGAATTCTCAACTTGGGATGAGGGCGCGCACTTCACACAGGGGACCAACTTGATCTCTCTCGGATCGTTATTCAGCCAGGAACCGGCCTCACTGCTGGGGGTGGACGTCAGCAGCACGACCCTCAAGCTGGTGGAGTTGAGTCGCGCCAAAGACGGCAGTTTGGTCTTGGAACGTTGCGCCATGGAGCCACTCGAGCGCGGCTGGATCACCGAAGGCAACATCGAAAAATTCGACGAAGTGGCCGAGGTCATGCGCCGTTTGGTGCGCAAGAGTGGCACCAAAACCAAAAACGTGGCCCTGGCCCTGCCCGGCTCAGCAGTGATCACGAAAAAAATCGTTTTGCCTGCGGGTTTGTCCGACAAAGAGCTGGAGGTGCAGGTCGAGTCCGAGGCCACCCAGTACATCCCTTTCCCTTTGGCGGACGTCAGCCTGGATTTTTGTGTCATTGGTCCGTGTGCCAATTCTCCCAACGACGTGGATGTGTTGCTGGCCGCCTCCCGCAAGGAGAAGGTGTCTGACCGCCAGGGTCTGGCCGAGGCCGCTGGTTTGGTGCCCGTGGTGATGGACGTGGAGTCTTACGCGTCCCGCATGGCCGCGAGCCGCGTCATTGAGTCTTTGCCCAACAAGGGTCGGGACCTGATGATCGCCTTGTTTGAAATCGGGTCTCAAACCACCGGTTTGCAGGTGATGCGCAACGACGATGTGTTGTACGAGCGCGACCAGATGTTTGGCGGTATGCAACTGAGCCAGCAAATTTCTCGGCAATACGGCATCCCCTTGGAAGAGGCCGACACCAAGAAAAAATCGGGCGAGTTGCCAGCCGACTACGAAACCAAGGTCTTGGGGCCTTTTATGGAAAGTCTGGCCCAAGAGATCGGGCGGGCTTTGCAGTTCTTTTTCACCAGCACCCCGCACAACAAGGTGGACTACATCCTGTTGGCAGGGGGGTCCGCCACCTTGATGGGCTTGCCCGAAGTGGTGCAGGCACAGACATCGTTCCCTTGTCGGGTGATCAACCCTTTTGACGGCATGACCGTGGCCGCTTCGGTCCAGACCCGTCGCCTGTCCTCCGAGGCCACGTCTTACCTGGTGGCCACGGGGTTGGCCCTGCGGAGGTTTCACCCATGATACTGATCAACCTATTGCCCCACCGGGAGGCGGCGCGCAAACGCCGCCGTGAGCGGTTTTTAACCCACTTGGGCATGGCCGTTTTGTTGGGTGGTTTGGTCGCTGGTGGTGTGTTTTCGTGGTACCAGTCTCTGATTGAGCAGCAGGCAGACCGTAACGCCTTTCTCTCCACCGAAATCGCCACCCTGGATGCCCAGATCAAGGACATCGCCGGTTTGCAAAGCCAACTGGCCGCTTTGCGTGCCCGCCAGACCGCGGTCGAGAACCTCCAGGCAGACCGCAACCTGCCAGTCCATTTGTTGGACGAGATGGTCAAGCACCTCCCCGAAGGGGTGTTTTTGCTCACCCTGCGCCAAGAGGGCCAAAGCATACTGATGACCGGTGTGGCCCAGTCCCAAGAGCGGGTTTCGGAGTTGTTGCGCAACCTCAGCAACAACAGCCCCTGGTTGACCAAACCCGAGTTGGTGGAGATTGTGGCGGCCAACGTGGCCGTGACGGCCCGCGACCAGCGCCGCGTCTCTAACTTTTCCATCCGTGTGTCTTTGACCCGAGGCGCCAAGCCGGCGGCTGGCAAGGTCTGACCCGACAGGAGTGACACCGCATGGCCAAGAAAAAAAAGCAGCCTTCCATTGATTTTGTGGCGTTGCAGCAGAAGCTGAAAACCCAGTTCACCGGCTTGGATCCCAACGACCCATCCGAATGGCCCGATCTGCCGCGGCAGTTGTTGCTGGTGGGGGCCGCGGTAGCGGTGGTGCTGGGCTTGTGGTTTGGCTGGCTCAATGGCTACGAGGAAGAGCTGGTCATCCAACGGGAAAAAGAAAACCAACTGCGCCAGCAGTACAGCAGCAAGTTGGCCCAAGCCGTCAATTTGGACGTGCTCAAACAACAACTTGAGCAGGTCCAGCAGTACGTGACCCAGCTCGAAAAACAACTGCCCAGCAAGGCTGAAATGGACTCGCTCCTGTCCGATATCAACCAAGCTGGTTTGGGTCGCAGCCTGCAATTTGAGCTGTTTCGCCCAGGGCAGGTGAACGTCCAAGAGTACTACGCTGAACTGCCTATTGCGGTGCGGGTCAGTGGCACGTACCACGATATCGGGTTGTTTGCTGCCGATATCGCCAACCTGTCCCGGATTGTCACGTTGAACAACCTGTCTCTGGCACCTGTGGCCAACCGGCCGGGGGTGTTGTCTTTGGATACCACCGCCAAAACGTTCCGCTACCTCGATACCGACGAGATCAAAGCCCAGCAGGCCGCGAAGGGGGCGAAAAAATGA
>JBEBBB010000112.1:0-2621 GCA_041158605.1 Pseudomonadota bacterium | reverse complement strand
ATGGCACCATGCTGGGCGCGGGGCGGCAACTGGCCCGCTACCGGGTGCCCCTGGTGGGTATCAACCAAGGCCGCCTGGGTTTTATCACCGACATCCCCCTCAACGGCTTTGAACAGGTGCTCACGCCCATGCTCAAAGGGGCTTACCAGGTCGACGACCGGGCCCTGATGCAGGCCAGTGTGTGGCGCGACGGCCACAAGGTTTTTGAAGCCACCGCCCTGAACGACGTGGTGGTGAGCCGCGGGGGTTACGCCAGCATGATCGAACTGCGGGTCGAGGTGGACGGCCGTTTTGTGGCCAACCAGCGCGCCGATGGCCTGATCATTGCCACACCCACCGGGTCTACCGCCTACACCCTGTCGGCCGGTGGGCCTTTGATGCACCCCACCATCGATGGCTGGTTGCTGGCGCCCATTGCGCCTCACACCTTGTCCAACCGCCCAATCGTGCTACCCACCACGGGTGAGGTGGCCATAGAGTTGGTGAATGGCCGCGACGCCAGCGCCAATTTCGACATGCAGAACTTTGCCAGCCTGTTGCACGGCGACCGCATTGTGGTCAAGCGGGCCAACTACGACCTGCGCCTGCTGCACCCCGTGGGCTGGAGCTTTTTTGACACGCTGCGCAAAAAGCTGCACTGGAACGAGGGGGTGGCATGAGTTGGCGCCGCATCGCCATCCGTGACTTTGTGATTGTCGATACCCTGGAACTGGACATCGACGCCGGGTTTTCGGTGTTGACCGGCGAAACCGGGGCGGGGAAGTCCATACTGATCGATGCCTTACAACTGGCGCTTGGCGGGCGTGCCGATGCGTCGGTGGTGCGCGAGGGGGCCACCCGTTGTGATATCGCCGTGGAGTTTGACACCACACCGCTGGTGTTGGAGTGGTTGGACAACCATGGTTACGCCACCGAAGGCGGCAGCCTGTTGTTGCGCCGGCAGGTGGACCAACAGGGCCGCAGCCGGGCTTGGGTCAACGGCGGGGCGGCCACAGCCGGGCAGCTGCGGGAACTGGCCGACTGGTTGATCGACATCCATGGCCAACACGCCTGGCAAAGTCTGACCCGCCCAGACCAGGTTCGCACCTTGTTGGACAGTTACGCACAACTCAACACCCAGGCGCTCAAAGAACGGTGGCAACAGTGGCGCCACTTGCAACGCAACCTTGAAGAGGCCACAGCCTCCCAAGCCCAGCGGCAAGAAGAGCGCGAACGGCTTCAATGGCAATTGACCGAATTGGGCCAACTCCATCCCCAGATCGGTGAGTGGGAAGAGCTCAACCTGCGCCACGGGCGCCTGGCCAACGCCCAGTCCTTGGTGGATGCCGCCGCACAAGCTTTGGCGGGTTTGGATGATGAAGCGGGTGGCGCTTTGGCACGGGTGCAACGCGCTGCCCAAACCCTGCGCGCAGAAGCACCCCACGAACCCCGTTTTGAGGCCTTGGCCTTGGCTCTGGACAGCATCCAAGACCAGCTCCAAGACCTCTGCCGCGACCTGCAGCACCACACCCAACACGCGGAACCCGACCCCGAAGCCTTGCAAATATTGGATGCCCGGTTGTCCGGTTGGTTGTCTATGGCGCGGCGCTACCGCTGCACACCCGAAACCTTGCCAGACAAGGTGGCGCAGATGCGCGAACAGTTGCTGGCATTGGACCGCCAAACAGACCTTGAACAACTGCAACGCGACACCCACAACGCCTACCAGAGTTTGGCCAAGGCCGCTGCTGCGGTCTCCAAAGCCAGGCGCCAGGCTGCGCGCAACCTGGGCGAGCAAATCACCGCAGCGATGCAACGTTTGGGCATGGCGGGCGGGGTGTTTGAGGTGCGGCTAACACCCCTGGATGGCATCCAGGCACATGGCCAAGAGGCGGTTGAATTTTTGGTCGCTGGGCACCCTGGCGCCACCCCCCGCCCGGTGGGGAAAGTGGCGTCTGGCGGTGAGTTGTCCCGCATCGCATTGGCCATCTCTGTGACCACCAGCCAGCTGGGTCAAGCACCAACCCTGGTGTTTGACGAGGTGGACTCCGGCATAGGAGGGGCGGTGGCACAAACCGTGGGGCAGTTGATGCGGCAGCTCGGGCAAGACCGGCAGGTGCTGGCCGTGACCCACCTGCCCCAAGTGGCCGCCTGTGCCCACCACCACCTGCTGGTGAGCAAACACCCCACGGGTGGCACCACCACCAGCCGGGTGCAAGGGTTGGACACCGAGGCCCGTGTGGGGGAACTTGCCCGCATGCTGGGTGGTCAAACCCCCACCCCCACTTCTTTGGCCCACGCCCGTGAATTGCTGAACCCATGAACACCATGCAACTGGTCCTGATCACCGGCATGTCCGGATCGGGCAAGTCGGTCGCGCTGCACGCGTTGGAAGACGCGGGCTTTTATTGCGTGGACAACCTCCCACCCGAACTGCTGGAGGCTTTTTTGGCGGTCGAAAAAGGGCACCGCGCAGACAAAGTGGCCGTCGCTATCGATGTGCGCAGCGCGGGTTCTTTGCCCGGTCTGCCGGCCCGGCTGGAGCACATCCGGCAGGGTGGGCAGGCGCTCACGGTGTTGTTTCTGGACGCCGCCACCGACACCTTGGTGCGCCGGTTTTCCGAAACACGGCGCATGCACCC
>JBEBBB010000111.1:0-3556 GCA_041158605.1 Pseudomonadota bacterium | reverse complement strand
GGACGAGTTGCCCATGTTGGGCCGGGTAGCCCCCGGAGACCCCACGCAAGTGTACGGGCTACGGCACGCCCTTGCGTTTGTGGCTTTGTTTGTACCCAATCGGGTTTATGAGTTGATGCCGATTGCGGTCCTGATCGGCTCGGTGTTTGTGATGACCCGCTTGGCCCAAAGCTCCGAATTCACCATCTTGCGCACCAGCGGCCTGGGCCCCTGGCGGGCGTTGCGCACCCTGATGGGTCTGGGTTTGGTGTTTGTGGTGCTGACGTTTGCGATCGGGGACTACCTGGCGCCCCTGACCGACCGGACAGGCCAGTTGCTCAAGGCCCGCTTTCAAGGCCGTATCAGTGTGGGCCAAACTGGGGCATGGCTCAAGGAACAACAAGGCGAGCGGACCTACTCGGTCAACGTGGGTGCCATGGGAGCCGACAGCACCCTGCAAGACATCCGGGTGTTTGAATTCAACCAAAAGGGGCATTTGATCAGCACACTGCGTGCGCAGTCTGGACAGGTGGTGGAGGGCGGAACCGCCTGGGCCTTGCAAGGCGTGGAGCGCCGTGGGTTTGACATCGCCCAAAACCAAGCTTTGCAAACCGAGAGACCCGCCACGTACACCTGGGACACCGAGATTTCGGCAGAGATGGTGTCTGTGGCGCTCTTGCGGCCTGAGCGCATGCGTACCGTGGACCTGTTTGCGTACGTCAGGCACCTCAAGGCCAACGGACAAACCGCGCAACGCTACGAAATCGAGTTCTGGCGCAAGGTGTTTTACCCCCTCAGTTGTTTGGTCATGGTTGTTTTGGCCTTGCCATTTGCCTACCTGCACTTCCGCTCTGGGGGTGTGGCGGGTTATGTGTTTGCTGGTGTGATGATAGGCATCAGTTTTTTTCTGCTCAACAACGTGTTCGGCTACATCGGCAACCTGCGGTCCTGGGAACCGTGGTTGGCGGCAGCGGCGCCGGCCTTGTTGTATTCGGTGGCCTCACTGGGCGCCTTTGGTTGGCTGGTGTTGCGGCGTTGATTGCAGGGTGTTTGTATGAAAACCGTTGTTGTGTTCGCCCATGGATCCCGTGACCCGCTGTGGCGGGGGCCCATAGAAGCGGTGGCCCGCGCGGTAGAAGCCGCTGCGCCCGGCACGCCGGTGCGTTGTGCCTACCTGGAGTTGTGCGAGCCCAACCTGCCGACAGCGGTGGCCGAGCTGGCGGCACTCGGGGCCACGGTGGTCCGGGTGTTGCCGGTGTTTTTTGGGATGGGCCGCCACGCGCGCGAGGACCTGCCAGGCTTGTTGGCGGACCTGGCTACACAACACCCAGGTGTTCAATTGGCGGTGTTGCCCACGGTGGGCGAAGACCCCCGCGTGACCCACCTGCTGGCCCAATTGGCCCTGGAAGACCCCACATGAACCTGCACCAGTTCCGATTTGTTCAAGAGGCGGTGCGCCGCAACCTGAACCTCACCGAGGCGGCCAAAGCCCTGCACACCTCACAACCCGGTGTCTCCAAAGCGATTCTGGAGCTGGAGGACGAATTGGGTGTGGAGATTTTTGCCCGCCATGGCAAACGCATCAAACGGGTCACCGAACCGGGCCTGCACGTGTTGCGCAGCATCGATGTGATCTTGCGCGAGGTGAACAACCTCAAACGCATAGGTGAACAGTTTTCTGCCCAAGACAGTGGCAACCTCAGCATCGCGACCACCCACACCCAGGCCCGGTACGTGTTGCCTGGCCCCGTGGCCAAACTGCGTTTGGCCTACCCCAAAGTGGGGATCAGCCTACACCAAGGTTCGCCAGACCAGGTGGCCCGCATGTTGCTGGACGACGTGGCCGAAATGGGTGTGGCCACCGAATCGCTGGGCCAATACGAAGACCTGATCACCCTGCCCTGTTACGAGTGGCAACACGTCCTGGTGTTGCCCTTTGGGCATCCCTTGCTGGACAAAGCCCGCATCGGCCTGGAAGACTTGGCCCAGGTGCCCCTCATCACCTACCACCCGTCGTTCACAGGCCGCACCCGCATCGACCAGGCGTTTGCCGCACGCCAGCTCAAACCCAACGTGGTGCTGGAGGCCATCGATTCCGATGTGATCAAAACCTACGTGAAACTGGGCATGGGGGTGGGCATAGTGGCGGAGATGGCCATGCAAGGCGAGGAACGCAGCCCCGAGTTGGTGGCGCACCCAGCGGGCCATTTGTTTGGACAAAACGTGGCCCGGGTGGCCTTTAAAAAAGGCACCTACCTCCGCCATTTTGTGCTGCGATTCGCCGAGTTGCTGAGCGACCGGCTGTCGCGCGACCTGATCCTCAAAGCCATGCAAGGCGCTGGCGCCGATTACCACCTATGAGCACACCCACCCTGATAAGCCGCCTGCCCCAGGTGGGCACCACCATTTTTTCTGTGATGTCTGCTTTGGCAACCGACACCGGGGCGGTCAACCTGGGCCAAGGTTTCCCTGACTTTGAAGGGAACCCCGCTTTGGTGGATGCGGTGGCGGGCGCCATGGCCGCAGGCCACAACCAGTACCCCCCCATGCCAGGCGTGCCCGCCTTGCGCCAAGCCATCAGCGACAAAATGGCTACCTTGTATGGCCGGCGGTACGACCCAGTCACCGACATCACCGTCACCGCCGGCGCCACGCAGGGCATTCTGACGGCGTTGTTGTCTGTGGTGCACCCGGGCGATGAGGTGGTGGTGTTGGAGCCATGTTACGACAGCTATGTGCCCAACATCGAGTTGGCCGGTGGCGTGGTGGTGCGGGTGCCCCTGCGACCAGGGACTTTCCGCCCCGACTTTGACCGCATCGCTGCGGCGATCACACCCCGGACGCGGGCGGTGGTCATCAACACCCCCCACAACCCCAGTGGCACCACCTGGTCCGACGCCGACATGCGCCAATTGGACGCCCTGTTGGCGCCGACCCAAGTGCTGCTGGTGAGTGACGAGGTTTACGAACACATGGTTTACGACGGCCTGCCCCACCGCAGCGCGGCGGCTTACCCAGGTTTGGCCGAGCGGGCCTTTATCGTGAGCAGTTTTGGCAAAACCTACCATGTCACCGGCTGGAAGGTGGGCTATGTGGCGGCGCCGGCACCCTTGATGGCGGAATTCCGCAAGGTGCACCAGTTCAACGTGTTCACGGTGAACACTCCCGTGCAGCACGGTTTGGCCGCCTACATGGCCAACCCGGCGCCCTACCTCGAACTGCCAGCCTTTTACGCCCGCAAACGCGACCTGTTTCGAACCGGTTTGGCCCGCACCCGGTTCGAATTGCTGCCGTGCGAAGGCACCTACTTTCAGTGTGTGAACATCCGTGGGTTGGCGGTACCCGAGCGGGACCTGCCCGAGGCAGATTTCTGCCGCTGGCTGACCCAAGAGGTCGGCGTGGCTGCCATACCGTTGTCGGCGTTTTACGGCGATGGTTTTGACCAGGGTGTGGTGCGTTTTTGTTTCGCCAAAAGAGACGACACCCTGGCCACCGCCCTGGACAGACTGGCCCGGCTTTAGCAGGGTTTAGCAGGGGCCTGGGCCATCAGGGCTGGGCATGCGTGCACCCACATGCA
>JBEBBB010000110.1:0-10707 GCA_041158605.1 Pseudomonadota bacterium | reverse complement strand
GGTGTGGTCAGCGACAAGGGTTTGAAGGTGGCGGCCGGCACCTGTGTGGTGCAGGTGGGCAAGCGAAAGTTCGCCCGCGTGACCTTGGCCTGACCGCAGGGCCCCCACTGTGAAAGCCTTGTTGCAACGGGTCCAAGAGGCCCGGGTCGAGGTGGCGGGCCAGGTGGTCGGTCAGATCGCCCAAGGCCTGTTGGTGTTGTTGTGTGCGGAGCGCGGCGATACCGACACCATCGCCGACAAGGCCCTGGCCAAGATACTCAAACTGCGGGTGTTTGCAGACGCCGCTGGCAAAATGAACCGGAGCCTGCAAGATGTGGGTGGCGGTTTGTTGGTGGTGAGCCAATTCACCTTGGCGGCCGATATCTCGGGTGGGAACCGGCCCAGTTTTGGACAAGCCGCTGATCCCGAGGTGGGGCGCCGTTTGTACGACCGTTTTGTGGCCCAGGCCCGTGTGGTCCACCCGGAGGTGGCCACCGGCGTGTTTGGTGCCGATATGCAGGTGCACCTTGTGAACGACGGCCCTGTGACCTTGCCATTACACTGGCCGCCCCCATGAACACACCTGTATCTCCCTCCGCCCCAGCCGGTACGGCTTTTGGTTCGCTCCCCTTGCCCCCCGAAACCCTGGGCAACCTCGCCCAACTGGGTTACACGGACATGACCCCCATCCAGGCGGCCAGTTTGCCCCTGGCCCTGGCCGGGCGCGACCTGATCGCCCAGGCCAGCACTGGCAGTGGCAAAACCGTGGCGTTTGGCATTCCCTTGGTGGAGCGGCTCAACGCCGCGTTGTGGCAGGCCCAGGCCTTGGTTTTGTGCCCCACTCGCGAACTGGCGGACCAGGTGTCGACGGAGCTGCGCCGCCTGGCCCGCGCGCAGGGGAATGTGAAAGTGGTCACCTTGTGTGGCGGGGTGGCCTTGCGAGGCCAGACCCTCAGCTTGGCCCACGGGACCCACGTGGTGGTGGGCACGCCCGGTCGCATCCTGGACCACATCGACCGGGGCACTTTGTCGCTGGAGGCGGTGCACACCCTGGTGCTGGACGAGGCCGACCGCATGCTGGACATGGGTTTCTTGGACGACATCACCCGCGTGGCCGCCCGTTGCCCCGCCGAGCGCCAGACGCTGTTGTTTTCGGCCACCTACCCGGAGGGTATCCAGGCCCTGGCCGCCCGTTTTATGCGCACACCCCAAACGGTGGCGGTCGAGGCCCAGCACAGCCCGCAGCGCATCCAGCAGTGGTTTTACGAGGTGGGCGAGGGCGAGCGCCTGCACACTGTGTCGCGTGTGCTGGACCATTTCCGGCCCGAGAGCACCTTGGCCTTCTGCAACACCAAGCAGCAGTGCCGCGACCTGGTGGGGGTCTTGCAGGCCCAGGGCTACAGCGCCTTGGCCCTGTACGGCGACTTGGAACAGCGCGAGCGCGACCAGGTGTTGGCGCAGTTTGCCAACCGCAGCTGCTCCGTCCTGGTCGCCACCGACGTGGCCGCGCGGGGCATTGACATCGATGCCCTGGCCTGTGTGGTCAACGTGGATGTATCCAACGACCCCGAGGTCCACGTGCACCGCATAGGCCGCACGGGGCGCGCCGGGGCAGAGGGCCTGGCCCTGACGCTGGCAAGCCTCGATGAAATGGGGCAGGTGGGGCGCATCGAGCAGTACCAGGGCCGCGAGTCACCGTGGCAGCCGTTGTCGGCCTTGGTGCCTGCCGGTGGCCCCCCGTTGATGCCGCCCATGGTCACGCTGCAAATCGCCGGTGGGCGCAAAGACAAAATCCGACCCGGTGATGTGATGGGCGCCCTGGCCGCAGAAGCCGGCCTGGAACGCGGCCAGGTGGGCAAGATCCACATCAACGATTTTTCCACCTATGTGGCGGTGGACCGGGCGGTTGCCGCGACCGCCGAGGCGCGCCTGGGGGCCGGCCGCATCAAAGGCAAAAAATTCAAGGTGCGGCGGCTCTGACAACCCCGTGCAGGTGTCAGTAGGGGTTGGGGTAACCCAGCCCCGCCAAGATGCGCACCTCTTCCGCTTCCATGGCCTCGGCGTCGGCATCGCTGGTCTCGTGGTCCCAACCCTGGGCGTGCAGGGCCCCGTGGACCAGCAGGTGGGCGTAGTGCGCCTCCAGGGTTTTGCCCTGTTCGGCGGCTTCGCGCGCCACAACCGGGGCGCACAACACCAGGTCGGCCACGACCACCGGCTCTTGCGCATAGTCGAAGGTGAGGACGTTGGTGGCGTAATCCTTGTGTCGGTAATCCCGGTTCAGGGCTTGGCCTTCTTCGGTGTCCACCACACGCACCGACAACTCGCCGTCTGTGGCCAGGGCGTGCCGCAACCACCGCGCGACCTTGTGGCGTGGCAGGGCGGCGCGGTGAGGGGCGGCTTGCGCCAGCGTGCCGAATTGCAAAGACAGGTTCAGTTGGGGCAGGGCCATCTCAGCGCTCCGAAGGGGATTTGTCGTAGGCGTCCACGATGCGGGCCACCAAGGGGTGGCGCACCACGTCGGCGCTGGTCAGGCGGTTGATGGCGATGCCCTGCACCCGTTTGAGCACGCGCTCGGCGTCCACCAGGCCACTGAGTTGGGTGCGTGGCAGGTCGATTTGGCTGACGTCACCGGTGACCACTGCCTTGGACCCAAAGCCGATGCGGGTCAGGAACATTTTCATCTGTTCGGGGGTGGTGTTCTGGGCCTCGTCGAGGATCACAAACGCGTGGTTGAGCGTGCGCCCGCGCATGAAGGCCAGCGGCGCGATTTCGATTTGTTGGCGCTCAAACGCCTTTTGCACCTTGTCAAAACCCATCAGGTCGTAGAGGGCGTCGTAGAGCGGTCGCAGGTAGGGGTCGACCTTCTGGGACAGGTCGCCGGGCAAAAAACCCAGCCGCTCACCCGCTTCCACCGCTGGCCGTGTCAGCACGATGCGTTGCACCGCGCTGCGCTCCAGGGCGTCCACCGCGCAGGCGGCCGCCAGGTAGGTTTTGCCAGTGCCGGCAGGGCCTATGCCAAAGGTGATGTCGTGGCTGGCCATGTTCTCCAGGTAGCGGGCCTGGTTGGCCGTGCGGCCTTTGACCTCGCCCCGCCGGGTTTGCATAGCCACCGCATCCACCCCACCCTCGGGCAACGCCGTATCACCGGTCAGCATGAGCTGCACTTTTTCGGCGGGTATGGGCGCGCGGGCCATCTCGTAGAGGGCCTGCACCACCTCCAGGGCCTGTTGGGCCTTGGCTTTGGGGCCTTCGATGCGGAACTGTTCAAACCGGTGGGCCACCTTGACTTGCAGCGCCGCCTCGATGGTGCGGATGTGCGCGTCCATGGGGCCACACAGGTGGGCCATGCGGTGGTTGTCGGGGGGGGTGAAGGTGTGGCGCAGAATCAAACCGATAATCCCGGTAAAGGAAACCCCCAATGATAGGCAAGTTGACCGGCACCCTGTTGGAAAAGAACCCGCCCCAGATCCTGATCGATTGCCACGGCGTCGGTTACGAGGTCGACGTGCCCATGGGCACCTTCTACGGTTTGCCGGCCCTGGGCGAGCGGGTGGCCTTGTTGACGCATTTTGTGGTCCGCGAAGACGCCCAGCTGCTGTACGGTTTTGCCACCGCTGCCGAGCGGTCTACTTTTCGCCAGTTGATCAAAATCAGCGGTGTGGGGCCCCGCACGGCCTTGTCCATTTTGTCGGGTTTGGGTGTGAATGACCTGGCCCAGGCCGTCAGCACCCAAGAGGCGGGGCGGTTGGTCAAGGTGCCAGGCATAGGCAAAAAAACCGCCGAGCGTTTGTTGTTGGAGCTCAAGGGCAAGGTCGGGGTGGACCTGGGGCCGGTTGCAGGGGTGGTGCACAGCGACGCCCACAGCGATATCCAGCAGGCCTTGCTGGCCCTGGGCTACAACGACAAAGAGGCCGCTGCAGCCCTCAAGGCCTTGCCGGCCGACGTGGGTGTGAGCGAGGGCATCAAGTTGGCCCTGAAGTCCTTGGCCAAGTGACGGAGGGCGCATGGCCATTGAAACCGACAGCTTTTCCACCGACGTCCCCAAGCGGGTGATGGCCGCCGCGGCCGAATCGCCGCGCGAGGAGGCCTTGGAGCGGGCGTTGCGGCCCAAGGGTTTGCAGGAGTACGTGGGCCAGGCCAAGGTGCGCGAGCAACTGGAAATTTTTATCGGTGCGGCCCGCAAACGCAGCGAAGCGTTGGACCATGTGTTGTTGTTTGGTCCCCCAGGCTTGGGCAAAACGACCTTGTCGCACATCATCGCGCACGAGCTGGGCGTGAACCTGCGCCAGACCAGTGGGCCGGTGCTGGAAAAACCCAAAGACCTGGCGGCCTTGCTGACCAACCTGGAGCCCAACGATGTGCTGTTCATCGATGAGATCCACCGCCTGTCGCCTGTGGTTGAGGAAATTTTGTACCCCGCCCTGGAGGATTACCAGATCGACATCATGATCGGTGAGGGGCCGGCGGCGCGCAGCATCAAGTTGGACCTGCAGCCCTTCACGTTGGTGGGGGCCACCACCCGGGCGGGCATGCTCACCAACCCCTTGCGCGACCGTTTTGGCATCGTGGCCCGGCTGGAGTTTTACACCGCCGACGAGTTGGCCCGCATCGTGCGCCGCAGCGCAGGCCTGTTGGGCGCAGCCATCCAAGAGGATGGGGCTTTCGAGATCGCCCGCCGCTCCCGCGGTACCCCCCGCATCGCCAACCGCTTGTTGCGCCGCGTGCGCGATTACGCCGAGGTCAAGGGCGACGGCACCATCACACTCGACATGGCCAACCGGGCCTTGGCCATGTTGGACGTGGACCCGGTGGGTTTTGACCTGATGGACCGCAAGTTGCTGGAGGCCGTCATCCACAAATTTGATGGGGGCCCTGTGGGCCTGGACAACATCGCTGCCAGCATCGGCGAGGAGCGCGACACCATCGAGGATGTGATCGAGCCCTACCTGATCCAACAGGGGTATTTGCAGCGCACCCCCCGTGGTCGGGTGGCCACATTGGCGGCGTTCCGCCATTTGGGCTTGGAGCCCCCCGCCCAACCCGCAGGCCTGTTCTGACCCGCCGCGTTGGGTGGATTTACCGCCGGCTCAAGCGGTTTGTTCGTCTTGGCTGCCCACCTCCAAGTGGGCGGTATCGGCCCACCCCACCAGGCTAAACCCCTCGGGGTTCCAGAGCACCCGGTTGATGGCGGCATTGGCCAGCAACCACGTGCGCGGGGCCTGCAGTTCCAGCCCCGTGGCCAAGCGGTACAACACGTCCAAAACCCCCCCGTGGGCGACCACCACAATTTGTTCACCGGGGTGTTGGGCCGCCAATTCGTGGAAGGTGCGGGCCACCCGCTCGCGTAACACCAGCAAGGACTCACCCCCCTGGGGGGCGAAATCGGGCACGCGTTTGCGCCAGGCCAAGGCGGCGTCGGGCTCCTGGGCCTCCAGTTCGGCCCAGGTACGCCCTTCAAAAGCCCCAAAACACCGCTCACGCAGCCCCGTGTGGTGCTGAACCGCCAGGCCCAGCCGCTGGGCGATGGCCCCAGCGGTTTGGGCCGCGCGGGCCAAGTCGCTGCTGTAAACGGCCACCACCGGCTCCTCTTGCAGCGCCCGTGCCGCCTGTTCGGCTTGCCACAGCCCCGTGTCGTTCAGGGGAATGTCGATCTGCCCTTGGATGCGGGTGTCTTTGTTCCAAGCGGTTTCGCCATGGCGCAGGGCCAGGATGCGGGTGAATTCCAAAGGGGGCTCCAGTCTGGGCCCAGCCATTGGCGGCGGGGCGGTATGTCCCTAGAATGGTAACCACAGGCGCGCATCGGTGCCTGCCCCCCGTTTTACCGGAGCCTTCATGAATTCCGTTCAACAAGACATCGACGAGCGCACCAACCTGACCGGCTCCAACAAGTTTGAAATGTTGCTGTTCCGCCTGGGCAACGCGCCCGATAGCGAACGCTCCGAGCTGTTTGGCATCAATGTCTTCAAAATCCGCGAAATCGTGGCCATGCCTGCCGTCACCGCCATGGCGGGCTCACCCCCACACGTGCTCGGTGTGGTCAACCTGCGTGGGCAGGTCATCCCGGTGATCGACCTGCCCGCTGTGGTGGGGTGTGTGCCCAAAACCGGTTTGAACATCATGCTGGTCACCGAATACGCGCGCACCACACAGGCGTTTGCGGCCGAGTCTGTCGAAGACATCGTTCGGTTGGATTGGAACCAAATTTTGTCAGCAGACGGCTCGGTGGCCCGGGGGTATGTGACCAGCATCGCCCGCCTCGATGGCGACAAAAACAGCACCCGTTTGGCCCAGGTGCTGGATGTGGAATCGATTTTGCGCCGCGTGCTGCCCGGCGAGGAGGATGACCTTGCGTCAGAGGTGGCCGCAGCCAAACCAGTCACGCTCAAGCCTGGCAGTTTTGTGCTCGCTGCGGACGACTCGTTTGTGGCCCGGTCCATGATCGAGCAGGGTTTGACCGCGATGGGGTTGCCCTATGTCATGACCAAGACCGGCAAAGAGGCTTGGGAGAAGTTGCAAGACATCGCCGCCGATTGCCAGCGCCAAGGCATTTCGGTGCACGACAAGGTGGCTGTGGTTTTAACCGACCTAGAAATGCCCGAGATGGACGGGTTCACCTTGACCCGCAACATCAAAAAAGACACCGAGTTGCGGGCCCTGCCGGTGGTGATCCACTCGTCCCTGACCGGCGACACCAACGAAAGCCATGTGCGCAGCGCTGGTGCCGACGCGTATGTGGCCAAATTTGCCGCCAAAGAACTGGCCGACGCCTTGCGGCAGGTGCTGGACCGCTACGACCGGGTGGCGGCCTGAGGGACGCGCCTCCTGTGCTGTCAGTGCCGGGGCAGGTCCTTGTTGACCAGCCGGGCGCCTGTGGGTGGATGGGGGAAGCCTAACAAAGCCGCCTCCAGCATGGCCGACCACAAAGCCGGTTCGCCTGGCCAAGGGCCGTCGTGGCGCGCGGTGCTTTCAAACACCACCCGGGCATTGTCACGGTGGCGTACTTGTACCTCGACCTCGCGTTCGTAATACGGTGGGGACACCCGCCACAGGGGCAGGTTGACCCCCACCCCAAAGTTCCCGCCTCCGCGGTTGGCTCCAACGCCCACCTGCCAACCACCCCATGGACCCGGCGCGGTGTCCCAAGGGGCGTGGGGTTTGACCGTTTCGCGGCGCCGCACCTGCACCACCCACCTGGCGCCCGGGGCTGCGGGCCCCAGCGCTTGGACCAAACCGTAGCGGGCCAGTTCGGGCACCAGCAACAAGCCCATGGCATCGGCATCTGCGGCGGCCTGCCCCTGGCTCTGCGAGGGCAGGCGTTCGATGCGGTAGGTGTCACCTGGCTGGGGGGCTTGTTCGGTGGGCCACGCGGTATGGGCGTTCACCTGGCTGTCCACCCGGTACACGTTGGCGCAGCCCCCCAAGACCAACAGGGCGACCAGCAGCCACCACCGGGCCCAAACCGGCCACCGGGCGTGGTGTTGCAGAGGGCGGTTGGACATGGTGGGGCTCAGGCGGGGGTCAGGGTGATCACCTGCTCGACAGGCAACGGGGGCTGCACTGGCCATTCCGGGTGGTCAAAAGCCAGGTCGCCGTCCGCTTGGGCTTGCCCGTCGGTGCGGATGTCGGCAAAGGGGTAGAGGCTGCGGTCCATCAGGTGGCTGGGCACCACGTTTTGCAGGGCGGTCAGCATGTTGTCCAGCCGGCCGGGGAAACGTTTTTCCCAGTCGCGCAACATATCCCCCACCTGTTTGCGCTGCAGGTTTTCTTGGCTGCCGCACAAGGTGCAGGGGATGATGGGGAAGGCTTTGTGCTGGGCCCAGCGGATCAGGTCTTTCTCGGCCACATAGGCCAGCGGTCTGATGACCATGTGTTCACCGTTGTCGCTGACCAGCTTGGGGGGCATGCCTTTGAGCTTGGACCCAAAAAACATGTTCAGAAACAGCGTTTGCAACATGTCGTCGCGGTGGTGGCCCAAGGCGATTTTGGTGGCCCCCAGCTCCGTGGCCACCCGGTACAAAATGCCCCGGCGCAAGCGGCTGCACAGGCTGCACATCGTTTTGCCTTCGGGGATTTTGTTTTTGACGATGCTGTAAGTGTCTTGGGTTTCGATGTGGAACCGCACGCCCAAACCGTCCAGGTAACTGGGCAGCACATCGGCCGGAAATCCGGGTTGTTTTTGGTCCAGGTTGACCGCGATCAACTCAAAAGGGATGGGTGCACGGGCCTGCAGCTTCAACAAGATGTCGAGCATGCCGTAGCTGTCTTTGCCGCCCGACATGCAGACCATGACCCGGTCGCCGGCCTCAATCATGTTGAAGTCCACGATGGCCTGGCCCACTTGCCGGCACAGCCGTTTTTCCAACTTCAGGGTTTCGCGTTCAATGTCCATGGTGTTTCAGAGCGTTGGTATGGTGGTGGGTTCCGTGTGGTGGCCTGATATTGGCCTGGTGGTGGGTTACCACGTGCCACTTTCCATGCGGATCGCGACCTCGCAATCGTCAAAAATTTCCAACTTGGCGATGCGCACCCGCACCCCCAGCACCCCAGGCAGTTGCAACAAGCGGTGGGTGAGTTTGCCGATCAGGGTTTCAAGCAGGTTCACGTGTTCGGCGGTGCACTCGTCGATGATGATGTGGCGCACCTTGCGGTAGTCGAGCACGTGCCCAATGTCATCGTCATGGGGAAGCAGCGGTTGGGGGCCTTGGTTGAGCTCCGCGTCCACCTGTATCGGTTGGGGGGCGGTTTTTTCGTGGTCCAAGATGCCCAGGTTGGCGTTAAAACGCAAACCCGTCAGGCTCAGGATCTGGTTGCCGGCGGTGGGGCGCATGGTGCTTGGGCTCACATCAGGGAAAAATCGCGGTCAAACCGCATCAGGTGCTGGCCACCGTCGACCAACAGCGAGGTGCCGGTGATGGCGGGGTTTTCCAGCGCAAACCGCACCGCCGACGCCACGTCGGCCGGGGTGGAGGAGCGGCCCAACAGCGCCTGTTGGTGCAAGGCCTGGAAACGCTCGTCGCTGAGCATGTGACTGGTCAGCGTGAGCCCGGGCGCCACGCCAACCACGCGGGTGCGGGGGGCGAGGGCCAGGGCCAGGAGCGTGGTGGCCGCTTCCAACGCCGCCTTCGACAGGGTGTAGCTGACAAAGTCGGGGTTCATGTTCCACAGCTTCTGGTCCAGCAGGTTGACCACACAACCCTGGACCCCGGGCCGCGTGCCCAGGTGAGTGTGCAGCGCTTGGGCCAACAGCACGGGTGCCGCCGTGTTGGTGTGCAGGTGGCGGTCCAGTTGGTGGTGACCAAACCCGGCCACGCTGTCGTGTTCAAACACCGAGGCACTGTTGACCACGGCGTCCAAGGCGCCCAGTTGGGCGACCACCTGGGGCACCAGTTCGCGGCAGGCGGCCTCGTCAGACAGGTCGGCGCGCACCGCGCAGGCTCGAACGCCCAGGGCCGCGCAGTCGGCCACGGTTTGCACCGCTTCCGCTGCCGATTGGTGGTGGTGTATGGCCACGTGCCAACCGGCGCCAGCCAGGTGGAGGGCGATTTCACGCCCCAAGCGTTTGCCGGCACCGGTCACCAAGGCGGTGCGCCCGCCAGATGTGCCTTGGGGGTTGGGGTTGGACATGAGCGAAAATCCCGCCGTGATGGAACAACCCGCTATTTTATCGGCCACCCTGCTGGAGCGGGTGGTGCACGCCACCGCCGCTGCTGGGGGGTGGTTGCCGTTTGACCGCTTCATGGCCATGGCCTTGTACGAGCCCGGTCTGGGCTACTACGCCAACAGCGGGGTCAAGTTCGGCACCATGCCCGGGTCTGGCAGCGACTTTGTCACGGCGACCGAGTTGTCCCCCTGGTTCGGTTGGGCGGTGGCCCAGCAGGTGGCGCAAGCCTTGGCGTCCACGCAGACCCGCGATGTCTGGGAGTTTGGCGCCGGCACAGGGGCCCTGGCCGACCAGATTCTGGGGGCCTTGGCCGACACTGGGGTTTGTTACCACATCGTGGACGTGTCCGGCACCTTGAAGGCGCGCCAGCAAGACCGTCTGGCCGCTTGGGGCGACCGGGTGGTGTGGCATGACCGTTGGCCAGAGCGGCTGGAGGGGGTGGTGTTGGGCAACGAGGTGCTCGATGCCATGCCGGTCCAGCTGTTGCACCGGGATGGCGGTGTATGGCACGAGCGCGGTGTGGTGGTGGCTACCGGTCCCGGGGGCGCAACCACCCT
Organism: Pseudomonadota bacterium; assembly: GCA_041158605.1. GTDB lineage: Bacteria > Pseudomonadota > Gammaproteobacteria > Burkholderiales > Burkholderiaceae_C > JBEBBB01. Next base: position 510 of record JBEBBB010000110.1, on the reverse strand, counting down.
GGCTTGGGGCGACCGCGCCACCCACCTGAGCCCCCCCGTGGATGTGCCCGGCGACCACGCCTACACCACCGAAATCCACCCCCAGGCCGAGGCCTTTGTGCGCTCCCTGGCCGCGTGCTGGACGCGGGGTGTGGCCTTGTTTCTGGATTACGGTTTCCCGGAGGCTGAGTATTACCACCCCCAGCGCCACATGGGCACCTTGGTGTGCCATCGGCACCACCGCACAGATGCCGACCCCTTGACCTTGTTGGGTCAAAAAGACATCACCGCGCACGTGAATTTCACCGGCATCGCCCTGGCCGCCCAGGACGCGGGTTTGGCGGTGTTGGGCTACACCTCTCAGGGCCGTTTTTTGATCAATTGTGGTCTGCTGGCCCGGGTGCAAGACGCGCCTTTGGCCGACCGTGCCAACGGCGCCCGCCTGGTCAACGAACACGAGATGGGCGAATTGTTCAAGGTGATGGCGCTGGCGCCCGCCGGTCAAGACAACACCTGGGTGCCTCTGGGGTT
>JBEBBB010000109.1:0-3338 GCA_041158605.1 Pseudomonadota bacterium | reverse complement strand
GGCAACGGCACCAGAAGTTTGAAAACACCCCCTACGCCCTGGAGCCGAATTGCAAGGAATCCCCCGGTGGGCTGCGCGATCTGCAGGTGATTTTGTGGGTGGCCAAAGCGGCAGGTCTGGGCCACAGTTGGGACGACTTGGTCCGCCGGGGCCTGGCCACCCCCCACGAAGCCCGCCAAATCAAAGCCAACGAAGCCTTGCTCAGCCTGATCAGGGCCCGCTTGCACCTGCTGGCCAAACGCCGTGAAGACCGCCTGGTGTTTGACCTGCAGTCCACGCTCGCGGAGTCGTTTGGTTTCCAACCCACGGCCCCCACACAGGCCACCACAGATGGCCCTTTGGCCCAACCCGGTAGCCGCCGCAACGTCACAGCCAGGGGCGCCCGGCGTGCCAGCGAGGCCTTGATGCGCCAGTACTACTGGGCCGCCAAAGCCGTCAGCCAGCTCAACCAGATCCTGATGCTCAACATCCAGGAGCGGTTGGACAGCGACGAGCGGGGCAATGCGCCACCTATGCGCCCCATCAACGACCGCTTCCTCGACAAGGGGGGCATGCTGGAGGTGGCCAGCGACAACTTGTACGTGCAACACCCGCACGCCATCCTGGAAACCTTTTTGTTGTACCAGACCACCTTGGGCATCAAGGGTTTGTCGGCGCGGACGCTGCGGGCCCTCTACAACGCCCGCCCGGTGATGAACAGCGCCTTCCGGCGCGACCCCGTCAACCGCGCCACGTTTTTGCGCATCTTGCAACAACCCGAGGGCATCACCCATGCCATGCGCCTGATGAACCAGACCTCGGTGCTGGGGCGTTACCTGTGGGTGTTCCGGAACATTGTGGGGCAGATGCAGCATGACCTGTTCCACGTCTACACGGTGGACCAGCACATTCTGATGGTGCTGCGCAACATGCGCCGGTTTTTTATCGCCGAGCACTCACACGAGTACCCGTTTTGTTCGCAACTGGCCGCAGGCTGGGACAAACCGTGGATCTTGTACGTGGCGGCGCTGTTCCACGACATCGCCAAAGGCCGGGGAGGCGACCACTCCGAGCTGGGCATGCAAGACGTGCGAACCTTCTGCCGCCAGCACGGTATCGCCCGTGAAGACGCAGAGCTGATCGCGTTTTTGGTGGGTGAACACCTGACCATGAGCCGCATGGCCCAAAAAGAGGACTTGAGCGACCCGGACGTGATCAATGCCTTTGCCCAACGTGTCGGCAACGAGCGCTACCTGACCGCTTTGTACCTGCTCACGGTGGCCGACATCCGGGGTACCAGCCCCAAGGTTTGGAACGCGTGGAAAGGCAAACTGCTGGAAGACCTGTACCGCTACACGCTGCGGGCGTTGGGTGGGCGGGCCCCAGACCCCGACGCGGTGATCGAGGCCCGCAAACGGGAGGCCATGGCGATGTTGGCTTTGCACGCGCTGCCCCACCAGGCCCAAAAACCCCTGTGGGACCGGTTGGACGTCAGTTATTTCATGCGCCACCAAGCCGATGAAATCGCTTGGCACACCCGCCAACTCTCCAAACCCTTGTCACAAGCAGAGGCCCACGAGCGCCCCACCATCGTGCGCGCGCGGTTGTCGCCAGCCGGTGAGGGTTTGCAAGTACTGGTCTACGCGCCCGACAAAGACGACCTGTTTGTGCGCATTTGTGGTTATTTCGACGAGGCCAGTTTTAACATCCTAGACGCCAAGGTGCACACCACCCGCGATGGTTACGCGCTGGACACTTTTCAGGTGATCGCCCCTACCTTGTCCGAGCATTACCGCGAGTTGATCGGTATGGTGGAGAACGGTTTGGCCGCCGCTGTCGATGCCACGGGTCCCCTCCCCGCCCCGGGCCGTGGTCGCCTGTCGCGCCGCGTGAAAAATTTCCCTGTGATCCCCCGGGTGGACCTGCACCCCGACGAAAAAGCCCAACGCTGGCTGCTCACCATCTCGGCCAGCGACCGCACCGGTTTGTTGTATTGCATTGCACGGGTGTTGGCCAAACACCAGATCAGCCTGCAACTGGCCAAGGTCACCACCCTGGGTGAACGGGTGGAGGACACCTTTTTGATCAGTGGCCCGGCCTTGCAGCACAACCGGCAGCAGATCGAGATCGAAACCGAACTGGTCGAGGTGTTGGAGGGCACCTGAAGCAGCGGTTACAGCCTTCAATCGTCTGGCGCCGCATCCAACCCAGGGAACAGCACCTCGGTGTAACCAAACCGGGTGAAGTCGCGGACCCGCATGGGGTACAACACACCCCACAGGTGGTCACATTCGTGTTGCACCACGCGGGCGTGGAAACCCTCGGCCGTGCGGTCTATGGCCTGACCGCTGGCGTCAAACCCGGTGTAACGGATGTGGTTGTGCCGGGGCACCACGCCCCGCAAACCCGGTACCGACAAACACCCCTCCCAATCAGACAGCTCATCAGGCCCATCAGGAGAGCGCAGGGGTGTGATCACGGGGTTGACCAACACCGTCGGGTGTACCAAGGGCGCGTCCGGGTAGCGGGGGTTGGGCTGCCCCGTGCCAAACACCACCACCTGCAGGTCAACCCCGATTTGGGGGGCAGCCAAGCCGGCACCGTTGGCCACCGCCATGGTGTCCCACAGGTCGGCGACCAAGGCGTGGAGCTCGGGGGTGTCAAAAGCGGTGACCGGTTGGGCGTGCCGCAACAAGCGGGGATCACCCATTTTGAGTATGGGACGCACGGGCATGAGGGAAACTCCGGGGGGTAATGCAGTTGGCTTGAGCTACAGTGGCGATCATGCACCAAACCGGGAGGATTGCCATGTACACACGTTTTGCCGCTGCCGCTGCCGCTGCCGTGGCCTTGCTGGTGGCATGGCCCTTGGGCGCAGCGGCCCAAGGCGCCCATATCTTCAAAGACGCCGACCTGAAACTCGGCGCCGAGTTGATACAACAGCACAACTGCACCCAATGCCACACCCGGCAACCCCAGGGCGGCCCAGACGGCCACGGCATTTACCGGCCCCTGGGGCGGATCAACACCGCGGGATTGCTACGGGGGATGGTGGAGCAATGCAACAGCAGCCTGAACCTGCAGATGTTCCCCGAAGAGGTCACGGCGGTGGCCGCCGTGCTCAACCGGGACCACTACCGCTTCAAGTAAAGCCGGTCAGGCCGCCAGCAGGGCCATCAAGCCGGCCTCGTCTAGAACCGCAACGCCCAGCTCTTGGGCCTTGTCGAGCTTGCTGCCCGCCTCGGCACCTGCCACCACATAGTCCGTTTTTTTGCTCACCGACCCGGTGACCTTGCCGCCCGCCCCCTCGATCAGCGCCTTGGCGGCGTCGCGCGTGAGCGTGGGCAAGGTGCCCGTGA
>JBEBBB010000108.1:0-2732 GCA_041158605.1 Pseudomonadota bacterium | reverse complement strand
CTGGGCCCTGGTGGTGTGGGTCATTAGCGGCACAGCGACCCGCTGCCATGCACAGGTGTTCACTACAATGGGGGGTATCAACCGCATTGGATGGGTGCATGTCCGTTTCCCGAAACCGTCTTGTTTGGCGCCGCGTGTCGTGGGTGGTTGGCGCGTTGGTGGCGGTGGTTGGGCTGGCCGAATGGGTGTTGGTTGCCCGTGTGGCCGACCACCCTGTGGTGGACCCCGCAGCCAGCACCCGTGTCGATGCCAGCCAGCTGCAAACCATACTCAGCCACCACCCGGATGCGCTGGAGATCACCAGCAGCCCGGGTTTCCAGACATGGCTGCACCAAGACCCTGTTCGGGTGCAGGTGTTGGAGCGGGGTGTTGCGGCCGATACCGTCGCGCTGTTGGCCGCATACAAGGCTTCAATCACCCCACCCAACCCACGTTGACACCGCTTTAACCCGCACAACATCCAAGGTTTACACCGGCTCGGTAAGCTGGGTGCTCCGCCCGTTCAAGGAGCTTGTGATGAAGTGCCCCCACTGTGCCGATGTCACCTTGGTCATGTCAGACCGCCAAGGTGTCGAGATCGACTACTGCCCCCAATGCCGGGGTGTGTGGTTGGACCGTGGTGAACTGGACAAACTGATCGAACGCAGCCTCTCGGCTGCACCACCGGTGGCCGCCCCGTCACCGACCAGGCCTGCGCCACGCCAGCCCGATTTTGTGGATTCCGATTTCCGCCACGGCGGGTACGGCTACAAAAAACGCAAGTCTTGGCTCAGCGATATTTTTGATTGACACCCGCTTGTCGGATTTGTTTTAAACTGGTCGAGGGTGCTCCTGCCAACCGGGCGGGCTGCAGGTTGTGGTGATGGTCGGGCCGCCATTGCGGTTTGTTTCCGACCCTTCCCACCATGAATCCCCAAACCATAGAGGTGATCGCCGCGGCTTTGTTTGCCGTGGCGGTGTTGCACACCTTCTCGACCTCCTTTTTTGAACGCTTGGCCCATAGGCAACCCCGGCACGCGGGGTTGTGGCATTTGTTGGGCGAGGTGGAGGTGGTGTTTGGTTTTTGGGCCATGGTTCTCATGGTTTTGATGTTTGCCACCAGCGGGCAACAAACGGCACTGGCTTACCTGGACAGCCGCAACTTCACCGAACCGATGTTTGTGTTTGCCATCATGGTGGTGGCGGCCTCCAAACCCATCCTGGAGCTGGCCGGCGCCATGGTTCGCTGGGTGGTGCGTTTCATGCCCATGCCTGGTGGTGTGGCCACCTACTTTCTGGTCCTGGCGTTGGTGCCCTTACTGGGCTCTTTTATCACCGAGCCTGCCGCCATGACCCTGGCCGCGCTGATGTTGCGGGATGCGCTGTTGTCGCAGCCGGTGTCCAACCGCTTGAAGTACGCCACCTTGGGGGTGTTGTTTGTGAACATTTCCATTGGCGGTACCTTGACCCCATTTGCCGCGCCACCGGTGTTGATGGTGGCGGCCAAATGGAACTGGGATATGGGGTACATGATCGCCAACTTCGGCTGGAAAGCAGCGGTGGCGGTGGTGTTGAACGCCGGTGTGGTGACCTGGCTGTTTCGGCGCCAGCTGGGTCACATGGGCGCGGTTGCGCAAAGGCAGCGCATGACAGTACCTGCGTCGGCCGTGGTGGTGCACATGGCTTTGTTGGTGCTGATCGTGGTGTTCGCGCACCACCCCAAGGTGTTTGTTCCCGTGTTTTTGTTGTTCATGGGGTATGCCACCGCCTACCGGCAACACCAGAACCCCCTCATCTTGCGCGAAGGTTTTTTGGTGGCCTTTTTTCTGGCAGGCTTGGTGGTTTTGGGGGGCCAGCAACAATGGTGGTTGCAGCCGGTGCTGATGGGCATGAACGACAACACCGTGTTTTTTGGGGCGGCTGCGTTGACCGCCATCACCGACAACGCCGCGCTGACCTATTTGGGCTCTTTGGTCGAAGGTTTGTCGCCGGGTTTCCAGAACGCGCTGGTGGCAGGGGCCGTGGCTGGTGGTGGCCTGACCGTGATCGCCAACGCACCCAACCCTGCAGGGGTGGCCATACTCAAAGACAAGTTCCCTGGTGGGGCGGTGCACCCCCTGGGGTTGTTGGCTGCAGCCTTGCCCCCCACGGTTGTGGCGCTGCTGGCGTTTCGGTTGCTGTGAGGGGATCACCCCAGCCGCATGGCGCGCCCTATCTGCTATAAATGTTTGTGTGTTCAACCCTCAACATAGGCATGTGATGAAACCCTTTTGGTCTTTGATTCCCCTGGCTTTTGTGTCCCAACTGGCCTTTGCCCAACAGGCCGATCCGGCCGAGGTGGACGCTGTGGTGGCTGCCGTCAAGGCGGCCAACCCCGACATGAAGGCGGTTTGTCAAAAAGGACCTGATGGCATCCGCAAGACCGTGACCGATGTGGTGATGGCGTCGGCGTCGGCCGGGAAGATCAAAAGCAACCCCATGGCCGTGGGCGGTGAAGCGGGCCAAAAAATCGGCCGCGAGTGCCGCGGCGGTTAAACCATGCACACCCCCGCCCTGTGGCCAGGCCTTTTGTGGGCTGTGGCGGCGCTTGTGGGTGTGCCCGGCACCGCTGGTGCGGCCACAGACGCTGAGATCAAGTTGATCGTTGACGGTGTCAAGTCCCGCTATGCCAGTTTCGACACCTATTGCAAACAGCCCGACGACGACCGCCGCAAGGCCACCATGCAGGTGACCATGGAACTGGCCATGGCCCG
>JBEBBB010000107.1:0-8216 GCA_041158605.1 Pseudomonadota bacterium | reverse complement strand
AGCCGCTGAAACAGGGCCGATCCTTCCGTGACACCGCAGGCCCCGTGGTGGCGTCGATGTTCGCCCCTGGGTCTGGCGGCCCCATGGTGGAACTGGTGCGCGAGGTGGCGTTGACCACCCCCGTGGACACCTTTTGCGCCGCCATCGAAGCCATCGTGAACTACGATGGCCTGGACAACTTGCGGGGCATCCGCGTGCCCACGTTGCTGATGGCCGGGCAACACGACAAGGTGGGCCGACCGGAAGGCATGGCGCAAATCCAAACCCGTTTTGTGCCCCACGCCGAATTGGTGGTGTTGCCCCAGTCCGGTCACTACGCCTTTGCCGAAGAACACGCCCTGTTCAACCAGCACCTGCTGGCTTTTATCCACAAACACCAACCCCAGGCCTGAGCCCCCCAACGGAGCCACACCCCATGACACACACCACCACCCGCAGAGCCTGGGCCGCCGCTTTGGCCATGTGCACCGCTTTGGCCGCCGCCGCCGAATGGCCTGAGCGCCCCATCAAACTGGTGGTGCCTTACCCACCGGGGGGATTGACGGACATTGTCAGCCGCACATTGAGCGATGAACTGGGCAAGCAGCTTGGAACCAGTGTGGTCATCGAGAACAAGGCTGGTGCCGGTGGGCAAATTGGTTTGGAAACTGTGCTACAGGCTCCCAAAGACGGCTACACGTTGGCGCTGGTGGTCCCCGCCACCATGGTCACCTTGCCGTTGACCAACCCGAACTACAAAATCAAACCGCTGGAGCAGTTTGAACCCATCACCATCGCGGTGGACACCTTTGTGACCCTGGTGGTGGACCGCAAACTGGGCGTGAACACGCTGAAAGACTTCACTGCCCTTGCTAAAAAGAGCCCAGGCAAGCTCAACTACGGCACACCCGGCGCGGGCACCAGCTTTCACTTCAACAACGTGGTCATGGCCGAAAAACTCGGCATCGAGACCGTGCACGTGCCCTACAACGGCGAGGTCAAGATCCTCAACGACATCGCGGGTGGCGCCCTGCAATACGCCCTGGTGTCCAACGCGGGCAAAGCCTTTGTGGACGGGGGCCAGGTGGTTGCGCTGGCGGTCACAGGCGAGAAACGGTCAACCTCCCTGCCACAGGTCCCCACGTTCAAGGAAGCGGGTGTCGATTTCAATTCGGACGGGTGGGTGGGTTACGTGGCCGCCAAAGGCACCCCACAGGCGGTGTTGGACAAGCTGAGTGACGCGTTCAGCAAGGCCCTGCAGACCCCAGCGGTGCGCCAAAAATTGACCGACATGGGTTACACGGTGGTGGGCAACACCCCCGCCCAGTTCCGCACCAAGGTGCAAGACAGCAGCAAACGTTATGGCGAGCTGGTCCGCAGCGGCGCCGTGAAAATCGACTGAGCCGGGGCCCACCATGCAACAGATTCTGCGCAGCTTCAAATCGACCCTGGCACCCGACAACGACCACCCCTTTTTGCATGGCCCTTTCACACCGGCCATGGACGAGTACGTGGCCGACACCGACAGCATGCAGGTCATTGGCGAGATCCCCCGGGACCTGCACGGCATTTACGTGCGCAACACCCACAACCAGGTGCACGAATCGATCGGGATTTACCACCCGTTTGACGGCGACGGGATGCTGCACGCCATGCATTTTGAAGACGGCAAAGCCACCTACCGCAACCGGTTTGTGGAAACCACCGGCTTTTTGGCCGAACAAGCGGCTGGGCGCTCCTTGTGGCCAGGCATGCTGGCACCCCAACTGCAAGCGCGCCGGGGTTGGGGCGCGATGGGAGCGATGAAAGACAACGCCGGCACCGACGTGAAGATACACGCGGGCAAGTTGCTGGCCGGCATGTCGCAGGGCAGCGAACCCTGGCGCCTGGACCCCATCACCCTGGACACGCTGGGGCCCGATGCCGACTGGGCGCGTTTTGTCCCCGATGGGGTGGCCTCGCATTACAAAATCGACAGCGCCACCGGCGAGATGATGTTTTTCAACTACCCGGAAAAACCACCCTATATGAACTACGGGGTGGTGGACAGGCACAACCGCTTGGTGCACTACGTGCCCATCGACCTGCCGGGGGCGCGGTGGCCACACGACCTGGGCATTACTCAGCGCTACACCATCCTGCACGACCTGCCCTTCCACTTTGACAACGCGCTGCTGGCCCAAGGCCAGCGCAAGATGATGTTCTACCGGGACCGCCCCGCCCGCTTTGGCATCTTGCCCCGTTACGGTCGAACGGGTGACGTGCGCTGGTTTGAGGGCACCCCTTGCCACATTCTGCATCTGGCCAATTGCTACGAAGACGGCGACGAGGTGGTGATGGATGGCTGCATCATGCCAGACCCCCACAAGCCCAATGTGGGCCAGAGCCTGAGCGAGGGTCGGCAAGCGGCCTACGACAAAATCCGCGCGCACCTGGACAAGCACAACAACCCGACCCTGATGTACAGATGGCGGTTCAATCTCAAAACCGGGCAGACCCACGAAGAGCAAATCGACGACGAGATCACCGAGTTCCCCATGGTGAGCAACGACTACGTGGGGCGCCCTTACCGCTACAGCTTCAACGTGTTGTACGAAAAAGGCGAGTGGCTGTTCCGCGGGTTAAAACGGTACGACCTGCAAACGCGCCAGACGCAAAGCCTGGAATACGGGAAGGGCTGTTTTGGCAGCGAACCGCAGGTGGCGCGCCGTGTGGGTGCGGTGGCGGAAGACGACGGTTACGTCCTGACCTTTGTGAACAACATGCCCGAGAACCGGTCCGAGTGCTGGGTGATACCCGCCAACGACATCACACGCGGGCCCTTGGCGCGCATCGTCCTGCCCCACCGCATTTCGGCGGGCACCCACGCTTGTTGGGTGGAGGGGGACCGCATCCACGGTGAGCACCGGGACCCCCGCTACCTGCCCGCATGAGCACCCACCTGGTTCTGGTGCCCGGCTTGAACAACACCCGGGCGGTGTTCGATGGGGTGGTGGCCCACCTGCCCGCAGGCATCGCCGCCCTTGCGGTGGACAACCCGCCCCTGGACAGCGTGGAAGCGGTTGCGGCTGCACTGCTGCCCAAGCTGCCCGACCGCTTCTGGCTGGCCGGGTTTTCGTTTGGGGGCTATGTGGCCATGGCGTTGCTGGCCGCCGCCCCCGAACGGGTGCAGGGCCTGGCACTGGTTTGCTCGACCCCAAACGCCGACACACCAGCGGCACAAACCAAACGGCTGGCCGCCTTGGCAGCGGTGGCGGAAGGCCGTTACCTGGCCATGGCCGATGCACAGGCTGCCAACGCCTTCCACCCCGACAGCCTGCTCAACACCACGCTGTTGGCACAACGCCACCAGATGGTCCAGGACTACGGAGCCGAACGCTACGCAGCGCATGTCCGCGCCGCCATGAACCGCCCCGACCGGTCAGACCTCTTGGACGGCCAGCGGCCCACCTTGGCGGTGGCGGCAGCACACGACCAGGTGGTGCCCCCCGCGGCCATGGCGGCTTTCGTTGAACGGTGCCCAACCTGCCAGTGGGTGGAGATCCCTGGCGCGGGCCATTTGTTGCCCATGGAACAGCCGCTGGCCCTGGCCGACACCCTGGCGCGGTGGGTGCGGCCTTGACGCGTCAGGGCTGGTGGATCTGCGGCTCCACCAGCTGGTAGTCTGGGGGTGCACGGACCGCTTCAGCGACACGGGCCACGATCGCCAGCAGCCGCGGGCCTATGTCCCGGCGGATGCGTGCCAAGGGCAGCTGGCTGGTGGGCCCCGCGCAGTGGAAGGCGAACAGGGCGTGCCGTTCTGGCAAGGCCAATGGCACCCCCACACCGTTGACATCCCGGCCCCAGGCGCGCTGGGTGACCACAAAACCATGCCGCTCGTACGAGCGGTGGGCCTGTTCGATGTTTTGCCGCATCTGTGTCCACTCTTGGGGGTAACGGCGGCTCAGGCCCTGCAAAATGTGGGACCGCTCTTTCACCGGGGCGGCCACGGTGTAGGCCAAACCAATCGACGTGGTGGCCAGCGGCAGCACCGACCCCACATCGGTGTTGGTGACCAGCCGTGTTTGGGTGGGTGGGCGACACACCTCCAGAAACACCATGCCCAAGCGGTCGCGGGTGGCCAGGGACACGGTCAGGCCGGTGGCCAGGCTGAGGGCCTCCATGTGGGGGCGGGCCACACGCACCAGGCCGACCTCGCGCTGCACCGTGGCACCCATGCCCAGCACCCGCGTGCCCATCTGGAACTTGCGGGTGTAAGGGTCGGCCTTGAGGTAACCCAGCGCCACCAAGGTGGCTGTCATGCGGGACACCGTGGCCTTGGGCAGCCCCGTCAGCCGCACCAGGTCTTGGTTGCCCAGGGTCTGGCCACCCCCGAAAGCCGACAGAATGTCCAGCCCCTTGGCCAGGGCGTGCACAAAATCGGGGGCGGTGTCTGGGGTCACACCCCCATGCTAACGGGTTGCACCCACTTGCAACGCGGTGGCTCAGCTTTCCCGGGTCAGACCGATGTCTTTGACCAGTTTGACCATTTGGTCGTGGTCGTCCAAAAACACCTTGTTGAAGCCCGCCACGTTCAAGGCGTTGGATTCGATGCCCAGTTTGCGCAAACGGTCGGCCACCTCGGGCATGGCCACAATTTTGTTGACGGCCTGGTTCAAGCGCTCCACGACCGCTGTTGGGGTGCCGGCCGGGGCCAGCAAGCCAAACCACGAGTCGAACTCGTACCCCGGCAAACCGGACTCTTTGACCGTAGGCAGTTGGGGAAACAGGGTCGACCGCTTGGGACCGGTCACGGCCATGACCCGCAGGCGGCTGTCTTGCAGGTAAGGCCCCACACCGGCGGTGGGCACGATCACGGCCTGGCCGCGGCCACCCGCCACGTCGTTGACGGCCTCGGCGGTGCCTTTGTAGGGGATGTGCTCCATGCGCAGGTCGGCGGCCTTGACCAGGTAAGCCATGGCCAGGTGGGTGGAACTGCCCACACCGGCCGAGTTGTAGTTCAACACACCAGGCTTGGATTTGGCGTACCGCACGAACTCGGCCACCGTTTTGGCGGGCACCTCGGCGCTGGTGATCAGCACGTAGCTTTGGTTGCCAATGTTGGCCACCGGTACAAACTCCTTGATGGGTTCGTACGCCGGTTTGGCGCCCAGGGCGGCGGTCACAAAATGGCTGGAGGCGGCCATCAGCAGGGTTTTGCCATCGGGTGCCGAGCGCGCCACCGCCACGGTGCCTATGGCCCCCCCCGCGCCGGGCTTGGCCTCGATGATCCAGTTTTGACCGGTTTCGGTGTTGAGCTCGTTCTGGATCGCACGGGCGGGCATCTCGCGCGCACCGCCCGCCGCAAACGGCACGATGATGCGCGACACGTTGCCCCCACCCACCTGGGCGTGGGCGGCGGGCAGCAACCCCGCCAAAGCGGTCAAGGCCAGGTACTCTCTGCGGTTCATGGTGTGTCTCCTGTGTGGCTAGGCATGGTGTCGGGCAGGCACAATTGCTTGAAATCGGCAAACAACTCTTCAATGCTGTAGGCCCGCGGAATCAGGCGCTGGTCGTACGCGTTGCGCACCAGCACCTCCAGGGCGTTGCGGTTGGCTTCAACGCCAAAGGGGGTCAGGTCGGGCTGGCCGGTTGCGGGCTGCGGCCCCAGCCGCTTGCTGGCCCACAACAACCGGTACAACTCGCGGACGAGATCAGGCTGTTCGCGCAACAGGCTTTCGCGAACCACCACCATGTGGTTGATGGGCACCAAGCGGTTGCGCGCGGCCCAAGCCTGGGCCGCCACATGGGGGTCGGGCAATACTGGGGCCAAGCGGGGGTCGTCCGGCAGGTCGGTGCCGATGATGGCCGCGTCCAGTTCGCCGGCGTAGAGCATCTCGACCGCCGTTTGGCCACCGCTGGCCCGCTGGACGCCGGGGGGGTCTAGAAACTCACCCAGGTGCCCGTCTTCGAACGTGACCCACTGCACGTCGTCCAGACCGATGCCGTAGTCGTCCCATAGCACCCCCCGCACCCAGGTGACGGTGGTTTGGGCGTGGGCCCGTATGCCGACCCGTTTGCCCTTGAGCTCACCCAGGCGCAAGCGGCCTTTTTCACGGTTGTGAACCAGACAATGGTGCTGGTAACGCCCAGCCCCCACCACCGCTGGCAGCAGGACCAGTGGTTTGCCATAGGCTTTGGCCTGCAAGGCGGTGACCAGGGCCAACTCGGCCACATCAAAGGCCAGATCGCGCACCACGCGTTTGAACCCCCGGTTGGGCACCTTGACATCCGCGAAATCAAACGCGAACCTTTGGGGCTGCAAAACCCCTGTGCGCAAGGCCGCCGTGTTGGGGTAGTGGCCCAACAGGGTGTGCAGCACCGGGCGGGTATGGCCGCTCATGCCGATACCGCCATGGGGGCCACCTGCCGAGCCGCGGGCAGGGTCAGCAACTGTGGGTACAAGGCCTTGGCCGTACCGGACAAAATGCGGGCCTGGTCCGCACCGCCCAAGCTGGACAACACGTGCAAGGCCTCGTTGACCAAACTGGTCAAGGACCCGTCGGACGCCGGGAAGTTGGACCCCCAACCGATGCGCTCCGCCCCAAACGCCCCCACCACCGCTCGCACAAAATCGGCTGGGGTGGACGCGCCCTGCTGGCACTCGCGAACGTTGTGGGTGGTGAGCTTGAAATACAGGTTGGGAAACCGGGCCAGGTCGAACAAACCACGGGCTGCGGTGTAGGGTGCCCCCCCCGACAAATCCGGGCGGGCGAAGTGGTCCATCAACACCGTCAAGCGGGGGAACCGCTCAAGCACCGAGCGCACCTGGTCCAGCCCATCGGCACGGATCTGGACACAAACCGGTACCCCACGCTCGGACAAGGCGCCCCAGACGGCGTCGGCCACGGGTGCGTCCAAACGGATGGAGCGGTCGGCGTTGGTGTGGCCGGCCACAAACACCCGAGCCCCCACCATGCCTGCGGTCGACCAGCGGTCGATAGCCGCCACAGCGTCTGCGGCCTGGATGTCCACAGCGAACACCCCCGCGAACCGTTGGGGGTTGGCCGCGGCGCAATCCTGCACGTAGCGGTTGTCGTACCCATAACAGGTGGAGGCTTGCACCAGCACGGACCGCGAGACACCCGCCGCGTCCATGGCCTGCACCATGCCGGCCGCGTCGACCGGCCGTTCTCGCGACCAATCCGATTGTTTGTGCCCCATGGGGGCCAGGGGGTAACGTGCCAGGTCTGGGGCGATCACATGGCTGTGGAGGTCGATCACCTCGGGGGCGGGGGCTGCGGGCATGGGCGTTTAAGCGGTTTAAAACCCGCATGTTGCCCCAAACACCATAAGAAATAAATTGATTATTTACCTAATCTACATAAGATAAAACTTATCATCAAAAGATGGCCAACACCGACCATTTTTTGCGCAGCCAGCTGAAAACCAGGCACTTGCAACTGCTGGTGGCCCTGGACGATTTCCGCCACCTGGGCCGTGTGGCCGAGTGCCTGCACGTGACCCAACCGGCCGTGTCCTTGGCCTTGGGCGAGCTGGAAAAAGGCCTGGGCGTCAAGCTGTTTGAGCGCACCCCCAAAGGGGTCACTCCCAACGCCTATGGCGAGTGTGTGATCGGCCATGCGCGCCTGATGACGGCCCAGCTGGCCCAGCTGCGCGAGTCCTTGCAGGCGCTCAAAAGCGGCTCGGACGGGCGGGTGCACGTGGGCGCGCTGCCCGCCATGACGCCGGGTTTGTTGCCCGTGGCCATGGCGGCGTTCAAGGCCCAGATGCCCAAGGCCAGCGTCACTGTCCAAGAAGGGTTGATGGAAACGCTGCTGCCCGAGTTGCGGCGCGGCATGCTGGATGTGGTGGTGGGCCGCCTGCTCAGCCCCAACAAACCAGACGACCTGGACGAGGAACCCCTGTACGACGGCACCAACGTGCTGGTGGTCAAAGCAGGGCACCCCCTGGCCCACACCAACGCCCCCACGTGGGCCGACCTGGTGCGCCACCCCTGGGTCTTGCCGCCCGTGGGCTCCCTTTCGCGCGCGCCCCTGGAAAACGTTTTGCAACAGCACGGGTGCGCGTTGCCTGTGGACGGTATCGAGACGCTGTCGATCCCGCTGATCGCCCAGTACCTCCAGCTGCGCGACGCGGTGGGGATCATGTCCTGGGTGGTGGCCCAGCACTACATCAACACCGGGGTTTTGGTCCGTTTGCCCCTGGACCTGCCCAACCCCCAGCGCCCCATCGGG
>JBEBBB010000106.1:0-2707 GCA_041158605.1 Pseudomonadota bacterium | reverse complement strand
TACGACGAATGGGACGCCCTGTGGACCGACGATGGGGTGTATTGGGTCCCGGCCAACGGTGATGACACGGATCCCGAGCAACACATGTCCATCATCTACGACAACCGGTCCCGCATCCGCTTGCGTGTGAACCAGTTTCACACAGGCAAACGCCACACGCAGCTGCCGCAGTCGCGCCTGCGGCGCGTGGTCTCGAACGTGGAAATCCTGGGCCAGGAGGGAGGGGATTGGTGCGTGGCCTCAAACGCCTTGGTGTTTGAGTCGCACACACGCGGCGAGGTGCTGTGGGCCTCCCGAAACACTTTCCACCTGCGACAAGTGGACGGGGCGTGGCGCATGTCGCGCAAGAAGGTGGCGCTGGTGAACAACCACAGCGCCTTGTTGACCATGTCCTTCTTGGTTTAAGGGGGCCCCATGCGCCCGTACGTCGCCCTGATGTCAGTGGGGCCCTGCCGAGCAAAAGCCATTCAAAAAAATGTCGGCGATGTGGCGGCCCAACTCCACCGGTTTGAGCGCACCCGATTTTTTGTACCAGGTGAAGGTCCAGATGATCATGCCGAACAACAGCAAAGCGTAAGGGCCTTGCACCTCAGCCCTGGCCATGCGCTGAGGGTTGATCTGCTGGAGCAGTTTGATAACCATGCCGACCAGTTGCGTTTCAAGGGATTGGATTTCCTTGACCTTGGCAGGGGGCAAAAACCCCATCTCGTTGGTCAGCACAAGCTGTTCGTTGCGCGAGTCCGCAGCGATGTCGACGAACGTCAGCACAAAACGGTCAAACCGCTCCTGTGCAGAAAGTGGCAGGTCTTGCACGGATGACAAGCGCTCCATCAGCAACAGGGTGTGCTCCTTCACGATCGCGTACAGCAGGTCTTCTTTGGCAGGGAAGTAGTGGTAGAGGTGCGACTTGGACGCGTTGCACGCTTTGGCCACGTCCATCATCGTGCTCAGTTCGTAACCCTTTTGCGCGAACAGGGCCGCGGCCTTGCGAAGGATCAGTTCTTTTTTGTCGTCGTAGTTTTCAGACCGTTCGCGTGTCATGTGCCCAATTCCGGTGTGATGTGTCTATCCAAATGCGATTTGGTCCAAATCATAGTCCGACCGGAGGGAATGAGAAATGCCTGTGATCAGAATGTTTGACCTACCTCAAACTTGGCCAATGGTGTGCCACGGGGAGGGACGCTGAGATGCCGGGGCCGCTGTCGTCTGTGACCGTGCTGGAATTTGCGGGCATCGGGCCTGGTCCGTTTGCTGCGATGTTGTTGGCCGACATGGGGGCCCGGGTCATCCGCATCGACAAACCTCCCACCGCATCCGACGGCGCGCGCGCTGAACCCTGGCAGGCCTTGTTGAGCAACGATGGTGTGGTGGACCGTGGCCGGGAGTCGGTGGCGCTGAACCTTAAAGATCCGCGGGCGGTGGAGGTGGTTCTCCGTTTGGTGGCGCAGGCGGACATCTTGTTGGAGGGGTACCGACCGGGCGTCATGGAAAAGTTGGGCCTTGGACCCGCCGTTTGCCTGGAACGCAACACCAGGTTGGTGTACGGGCGGATGACGGGTTGGGGCCAAACCGGCCCACTGGCGCAATCGGCCGGGCACGACATCAACTACATCGCCTTGTCTGGTGCTTTGGCAGCTATCGGTACACGTGGCGAACCCGTGCCGCCTTTGAACCTGGTGGGTGACTATGGAGGCGGTGGCATGTTGCTGGTGGCCGGTGTGCTGGGGGCTCTTTTGCACGCCCGCCAAACCGGCGAGGGGCAGGTGGTGGACGCGGCCATGAGCGATGGCGCCGCTTTGCTCATGGCCGCGCAGTATGGCTTTTGGGGCAAGGGCCTGTGGCAGTTGGACCGTGCCAGCAACTTCGTGGATGGCGGTGCGCATTTTTATGGGGTCTACGCCTGTGCGGATGGACGGCACGTGTCCATTGGCGCCATTGAGCCTGCGTTTTACCGGCGGTTGTTGCAACTGTGTGGCGCCGACGACCCCTTGTTCGATCGGCAGTGGGATGCCAGCCTCTGGCCCATGTTGCGGGAGCGCCTGGCGGCCTTGTTTGTGCAACGGACCCAGGCTGAGTGGTGTGCCCTGTTGGAAGGCTCCGACGCTTGTTTCGCCCCAGTGCTGGACCTGTCGGAGGCTGCCAGCCACCCCCACAACCAAGCCCGAGGTACCTTGGTGTCTGTGGACGGTGTGGTGCAACCCGCCCCCGCGCCCCGGTTCAACAAAACCCCCACACAAACGCCCCACAAGGCGCCCCAGGCGGGTGACCAGACCCCTGCCGTTTTGGCGATGGCCGGCCTGGAACCCCATGACGTGCAAGCGTTGTTGCGCGCCGGGGTGGCCTACCAGCCTGGGGTGGCTGCTGGCTGAACCGCTGTGCAACACCTATTCCCTGTCACACCCAAACGAAAGGCTTGCATGCCCCCTCTGAAACCGCCGTGACCCGCGACCCCTACCTTGTGCCAAGTGAGTGAACGTTCCAACAACCGAAGGAGATGAAATGACATTCCGTACAACCCTGTGCGCTGCGGCGCTGCTCAGCGCATTTGCCACCCAGGCTCAAACCGTTTTAACGGTCTCGTCTTGGTTGCCCCCCCACCACACCGCCAGCGTGAGCCAGCAAAAATGGTGCGACGCGGTGGAGCAAGAATCCAAAGGCAGCCTCAAGTGCAACATCTTGCCCAAACCCGTGGCCGCCCCCCCCGGCA
>JBEBBB010000105.1:0-2916 GCA_041158605.1 Pseudomonadota bacterium | reverse complement strand
ACCACAGGCCACAACAACATGGCACCCGAGCTGAGGGCCACGGTAAACAACATCCAGTTATCGATCAAAAACGTCACGTTCAACCTTTCAAGACAACCCGTATTCTAAAATGAGAGGTTTTGTCCTTGCCCACGCCCCGACCATGTACAAGCTTGTCCTGATCCGCCACGGCGAATCCACCTGGAACCTGGAAAACCGCTTCACCGGGTGGACCGACGTCCCCCTGACCGCCACCGGTGTTGAACAGGCACAAAATGCCGGCCGCCTGCTCAGGGCCGAGGGTTACGACTTCGACCTGGCCTACACCAGCGTGCTCAAACGCGCCACCCACACCCTGTGGCACGTGCTGGACCAAATGGAACGCACCTGGTTGCCCGTGGTCAACAGCTGGCGTTTGAACGAGCGCCACTACGGCGGATTGCAGGGTTTGAACAAGGCCGACATGGCCAAACAGTACGGCGATGAGCAGGTGTTGGTGTGGCGCCGCAGCTACGACACCCCGCCCCCGCCCCTGGAAGCCACCGACCCCCGCAGCGAGCGCAGTGACCGCCGCTACGAGAAGCTGCCCACCTCCGACGTGCCCCTGACCGAGTGCCTCAAAGACACGGTAGCCCGTGTGCTGCCGTTCTGGAACGAGTCCATCGGTCCCGCCATCAAGGCGGGCAAACGGGTGGTGGTGGCCGCGCACGGCAACTCCATCCGCGCGCTGGTGAAGTACCTCGACAACATCTCGGAAGCCGACATCGTGGGGCTGAACATCCCCAACGGCATCCCGCTGGTCTACGAGCTCGACGCCGACCTCAAACCCCTGCGCCACTACTACCTGGGTGACGCCGAAGCCGCTGCCAAAGCCGCCGCCGCTGTGGCCAGCCAAGGCAAGGCCTGAGCAACAACCGCCCGGGGTTTACGGAACCGATACACAACGCTTCGCTCCAAGCGGTATATTGGACGGTATCCATTTGAAAGTGCAGCGATGAGGCCATTTCTGAAAACCGCGGGCTGGGTTGCCATTGGGGCGCTGGCGGGCGCCCTCACCACCGTACAGGTCCAGGCCATCGCCAGGGGGCCTTTGTCCCCGCTGCCCCTGGAAGAGCTGCAACAGCTGGCCGCCGTGTTTGGCATGGTCAAGAGCGACTACGTGGAGCCGGTCGATGAGAAAAAACTCATCACCGGCGCCATCGGTGGCATGGTCTCCAGCCTCGACCCCCACTCGCAGTATTTCGACAAAAAATCCTTCAAAGAATTCCGCGAAGGCACCACCGGTCGGTTTGTGGGGGTGGGCATAGAAATCACCATGGAAGACGGCTTGGTTAAGGTGGTCTCACCCATCGAAGACTCGCCGGCATTCCGCGCCGGGCTGAAATCCAACGACCTGATCACCAAGATCGACGACACCGCCGTGAAGGGCCTGGGCCTGAACGAAGCCGTGAAGCGCATGCGCGGTGAGCCCCAGACCAAGGTGGTGTTGACCATCTTCCGCAAAGACGAAAACCGCACCTTCCCGGTCACCATCACCCGCGAAGAGATCAAAACCCAAAGCGTCAAAGCCAAGGTGATTGAACCCGGTTACGCGTGGTTGCGGGTGTCGCAGTTCCAAGAGCGCACGGTTGAAGACTTCGCCCGCAAGCTCGAAGACATTTACAAAGAGCAGCCCCAACTCAAGGGCTTGGTGCTCGACCTGCGCAACGACCCAGGCGGCCTGCTCGACGCGGCGGTGGCTTTGTCGGCCGCCTTCCTGCCCGATGACGTGGTGGTGGTGTCCACCAACGGCCAGCTTGAAGAAAGCAAATTCACCTACAAGGCGTCGCCCCCGTTTTACCTGCGCCGTGGTGGCAGCGACCCGATCCAAAAACTGACCCAAACCTCCAAAGGCCTGTTCAAAAAAGTGCCTCTGGTGGTGCTGGTGAACGAGGGGTCGGCATCGGCCAGCGAGATCGTGGCGGGCGCTTTGCAAGACCACAAACGCGGTGTGATCATGGGCAGACAGACCTTTGGCAAAGGCTCGGTGCAAACCGTGCGCCCCCTGGGCCCGGACACCGGCCTGAAGCTCACCACGGCCCGCTACTACACACCCAATGGGCGCTCCATCCAGGCCAAAGGCATCGTGCCCGATGTGATGGTGGATGAAACCGAAAACGGCAACATCCTGGCCGGCCTGCGCACCCGCGAGGCCGACCTGCAAAAACACCTGGGCGACGGCCAAACCCCCGCGGCCCAGGCCACAGAGGCTGAAAAAGCAGCCGAGCGCGTGCGCGAGCAACAGCGCGAAGCCGCCCGCTTGAAGCTGGAAGAAGAAACCAAAAAGAACCCCGGCCAACGCCTGTTGCCCGAGTTCGGCTCCGACAAAGACTTCCAGCTGCAGCAGGCCCTCAACCGCCTGAAAGGCCAACCGGTCATCACCAGCAAAACCCTGACCGAGCGCGCCGAGGTCAAGGCGGAGAACTGACCGTACCCGCTGCGGCCAACCGCCGATGACCGACGACCAGTTGCTGCGCTACGCCCGGCACATCCTGCTCAACGAACTGGGTGTGGAAGGCCAGGAGCGCCTGTTGGCGGCCCACGCCTTGGTGGTGGGGGCCGGTGGTTTGGGTTCACCCGCCGCGTTGTACCTGGCCAGCGCGGGGGTGGGCCGCATCACCCTGGTCGACCACGACACCGTGGACGTGACCAACCTGCAGCGCCAGATCGCCCACACCCAGGCCCGCGTGGGCCAGCCCAAAGTGGCCTCGGCCCAGGTGGCCATGCAGGCCATCAACCCAGAGGTGCAGGTCAACGGCATCACCACCCGGGCCGACGCGGCGCTGTTGGAACGGCTACTGCCGGGTGTGGACGTGGTGCTGGACTGCACCGACAACTTCAAAACCCGGCACCTGATCAACCGGGCCTGCGTGCGGCACCGGGTGCCCCTGGTGTCGG